>JAQVER010000012.1 GCA_028697885.1 Desulfocapsaceae bacterium | reverse complement strand
CTTGTCGGCATATGCCCCAGTCTTGGCATCGATCTGCTTGACGATGTCCTGCTTTACCGGATCATCGGATTTCTTCAGCTCCTCGTAGTTGTACAAAGCCAGGGGGTGGAGGCCGATGTGGGAGTTTATGATGAACTCTTCGCGGGCCAAGCCGACTCCATCATTGGGAATTTGGCATTCGGTGAAGGCCTTCTCCGGGATGGCCAGATTCATCATGATCTTGGTCTTGGTCGCTGGCAGGTCGCCCAGATCTACTCGATTAATCTCAAACTTGAGCAGACCCTCATAAACATAACCGGTCTCACCTTCCGATGATGAAGCAGTGATGTCCTGGCCGTGGCTGATTTTCTTGGTGCCGTCGCCGGTGCCGATAACGCAGGGGATGCCCAGCTCGCGCGAGATGATGGCTGCATGACAGGTCCGACCGCCGCGGTTGGTGATGATGGCGCTGGCGATCTTCATGATCGGTTCCCAATCCGGATCGGTCATGTCGGTCACCAGAACCTCTCCTTTTTTGAAGGAGTGGATGTCCTTGACGTCGGAGATGACGTTAGCCTTGCCCTGGCCAATCTTGGTTCCTACTGCCAGTCCGGTAGCCAGAACCTTGCCCTTCTCCAGCAGCTTGTAGGTCTCCATGAGTCTTTTGTCGCTCTGAGAGTGGACCGTTTCGGGTCTTGCCTGGACAATGAAGAGCTTGCCGGTGCCAACGTTAACCCCGTCGCCGTCCTTAGCCCATTCGATGTCCATAGCTTTGCCGTAGTGTTCCTCAATGATGCAGGCCCATTTAGCGAGCTGAAGGATTTCATCGTCACTGATAACGTATGCGTTCCGTTCTTCCAGGGTAGTAGGGATGTTTCTGACCGGATGCGGGGTGTTGGGGTCATTGTCGTAGATCATCTTGATCTCTTTGGAGCCGATGGTCTTGGAGACAATGGGTCTCTTGCCCTCTTTAAGGGTGGGTTTGAAGACAAAGTATTCGTCCGGGTTAACCGCACCCTGGACCACGTTTTCGCCTAGGCCCCAGGCACCGGTGATAAAGACTGCATCTTTAAAGCCTGATTCGGTGTCGATGGTAAAAAGAACACCGGAGCTGGCCGAATCGGAACGGGCCATCTTCTGAATAACAATGGAGAGATAGACATCAAACTGACCGAAATCCTTGTCGTGACGATAGGAAATGGCGCGGTCGGTAAAGAGACTGGCAAAACACTGGCTGCAGTAATCAAGGATGGCATCGTAGCCACGGACGTTGAGATAGGTCTCCTGCTGACCGGCAAAAGAGGCATCAGGCAGATCCTCAGCGGTGGCTGAGGAACGGACGGCGACGTCCACATCCTTGCCGTATTCCGCCTCCATTTTTTTATAGGAGTCGATGATTGCATCTTGCAGATCTTGGGGGAATTTGGCCCCGCGGATAATCTCACGTACTTTCTTACCCCTTGCCTGCAGATTGTGCAGATCATGGGTATCCAGACCGTCGAGAGCTTCGATAACAGCATTCTCGATTCCGGCAGATTTGATCAGATATTGGTAGGCATATGCGGTGATGGCAAAACCGTGAGGGACAGCAACACCCTTTGAGGTGAGATGTTGATACATTTCGCCGAGGGAGGCGTTTTTCCCGCCAACCATGGGAACATCTTCAATGCCGATATCATCAAACCAGAGAATTAATTCTTTGTCGTGAGTGTGACCCATGTGTAAGTTCTCCTGCTGGGATTAGTTTGTTAAATAGAAGGGCTTTTGCCCATTTTTGTAGGCTTTTAGTGGCTGCCTGAATGCTAGCGAATGAAAAATGTCAGCTAAGCGTAGCAATACATTAATTTTGTAAAACTACTATATAAATAATAGTGACTATTCGTCAAGGTTTAGCCAGTGATATTTAGGAGCCATTATGAAATAACCATTACTTTTATGATCATTTTGTCACGACGGTCATGACCGGTGTTTTGTTTCCAACCCACTTATCTGATCTGCTGTCAACGACACCATTTCATTTTTGTGGATATTTTGAACGACGGCTTCAAGGTGAAAGTCATGAACATCAGGATGAATTTTATTCGGTTGACTTTCTGTCAGATTTTATTCCATACTTAAAAAAAAGTAATGGAAAAGGAGTATAATTAGAGGAAAAAATCTGGTTTGTGTGGGGAAGGATCATGATGCAAATTCGGATTTTCCCAGCTTTGCTTTCCAGCAAAAGGACAAATGCCCAGTTTCTGTCTTGCTGCCTGATATTTTATGAATTTTGCTAGAACCACAAGGTGACATACGTTTATCAACTCGGAGGAAAATGATGGCTCCATTGAGCAAGAAATTATTTAGAGAAATTCAAGAGATGCAAATGCAAACAGGACGCATGCTGCGGAATATGTCTTTTTCGAGAATGATAAAGCTCGAATCAGGCTCGTGGCAACCTCCTATTGATATTTATGAGTCTATTGAAGAGATAACTGTTTATTGTGATTTGGCCGGAGTCTCAAAGGATTCGCTGGAGCTTTTGGTGGCAGAGGATCAGTTGCACATCAGTGGAAGACGGCAACTTCCAAAGACGCAACCCATTGTCTGTATTCATCAATTGGAAATTGAACTGGGAGCATTTGAACGGACTGTGACGCTTCCGGCGAGAGTGGATGTGGAAGAAGTCTCATCTTTATATCTTGATGGAATCCTAATTGTTTCTCTTAAAAAGAGAAAGATTGAAAATCAGATAAAAGTCAGGATACAGGTTGGAGGCTGAAACATGGAACAAGAGAATCAGGAAACAAAAAAGAAAGTGGATCCTAACAGTTTGGCGGTGCCTGAAACCTTGCCCATCCTGCCTCTTCATGGTTTTGTCTTTTATCCTGGAATGGGTTTTCCTCTGCAGGTGGCTGATGATGCATCTAAGCAACTTATTGATGACGCACTCCTTGGCAACCGCATGATAGGACTTGTTTCCACTAAGAAATCAGCGCCGGAAGGCATCGAACATCTTAAGGAAGATGACCTGTACAGGGTGGGAGTTATTGGCTATATCCATAAACTCAGTAAAGAAAAAGAAGGATATTACCATGTACTGGTCAGTGGCACTAAAAAAATAGAAATAGTAAAGGTCGTTGAGACTAGCCCCTATATCCGGGCCTCAATAGTGGAAGTCCCCATGGCGTTTCAGGAGAGTCAGCACAGTCAGGCTATGATTCTCAGTCTGCGTACTCAGTTTGCCTTGCTCGTACAGTTGACTGAGCTGCCAAAAGAGTTGGGGCTCACCCTGAATGCCTTGGATAATCCTTTTCTTATCAGTTACCTGGTAATAACTCAGCTGAATTTGAAGCTTGAAGAAGAACAGGAGATTCTGGAAATCAGAGGTTTTGAAGAACTCTTGAAAAGGGTTATGCTTGAGTTGAGTAAACGTCTTGAGACAGTGGAGACCAGTCAAAAACTCCAGGAGGCGGTAAAAAAAGATATCGATGGTCGTCAACGTGAATTTTTCCTTCGTCAACAACTGGCATCTATTCGCAAAGAACTGGGGGAGGATGGTGAAAAGATTGAGGTAAAAGAGCTGCGCGAGCGGTTTGCCGCCAAGAAGTTGCCGGAAGAAGCACGGAAGGTGGTGGAAAATGAGCTTGTCCGTCTGGAGAGGATTTCCCCTTCATCACCGGAGTATTCAGGCACCCGTAATTATCTCGATTGGATTCTTGATCTTCCCTGGCTGGAATCCACCACTGACACCCTTGACCTTGATAAGGCTGAAAGCGATCTGGAACGGGATCATTATGGCCTGAAAAAAATAAAAAAACGGATTCTGGAATTTTTGGCGGTGCGCAAACTGAAAGAAGATATACACGGCCCGATTCTTTGTTTCAGTGGCCCGCCGGGAGTAGGGAAGACCTCTCTCGGGCAGTCCATCGCCAGGACCATGAATCGTGAATTTGTGCGTATCTCTTTGGGCGGAGTCAGGGATGAGGCTGAAATCAGGGGACACAGGCGGACATATATCGGTGCCCTGCCGGGCCGTATTATCCAGAGTTTGAAGAAGGCGAAAACCAATAACCCGGTCTTTCTGCTGGATGAAATTGACAAACTGGGCAATGATTTTCGCGGCGATCCCTCGTCAGCACTGCTGGAAGTTCTGGATCCTGAACAGAACTCAACTTTTACGGATCACTATCTCGATATAGAATTTGATCTGTCGAAGGTCATGTTTATTGCCACTGCCAATGTGCTTGACACCATTCCCGATCCTCTGCGTGACCGGATGGAGGTGGTTGAACTGTCCGGGTATACCTTGCCGGAAAAGGTGGCCATTGCCAGACGTCATCTCCTTGCCAAACAGATGGAAGCCCATGCACTTGGTTCTGATGATCTTTTTGTCTCGGATGAGGCCCTGCGTGCTCTTGTTGAGTCTTATACCCGTGAAGCAGGGGTGCGGAATCTGGAACGGGAAATTGCTGCTATCTGTCGTGGAATAGCGGCTGAAATTGCTAGAGGACGAACTAAAAAACATGTTGTTGGCCCAGATGATCTGTATACTTATCTTGGTCCCATTCGATTTTTTCCGGAAATCAAGGCTCGGACCTGGGGACCGGGCCTTGCCACGGGTCTTGCCTGGACGCCTGTGGGTGGAAAAATCCTCTTTATTGAAAGTTCCAAGATGAAAGGTAATGGTGGCCTGATTCTTACCGGTAAGTTGGGTGAGGTGATGAAAGAGTCCGCTACGGCTGCCCACAGCTATATCCGCTCACATGCAAAAGAGCTGGGTATTGATGAAAAGATATTTTCCAAGATTGATATCCATGTGCATGTACCGGAAGGGGCTATTCCTAAAGATGGTCCCTCTGCCGGGGTGGCCATGGTTGCATCCCTGGTTTCTGTCATTACCGGACGGTCTGTCCGGCCTGACATCGCCATGACCGGAGAGATCACCCTGCGTGGTGATGTATTGCCTGTGGGGGGGATAGGTGAGAAGGTCCTTGGCGCTTTACGGGCCGGGATCAGAGAGATAGTCCTCCCAGCCTTAAATGAGAAGGATGTGCTGGAGATCCCTGAAGAGATACGGGAAGGTGTGATTTTTCATTACCCGCAGACCATTGAAGAGGCGCTGGGGATTTTTTTGGAAAAATGAGTTGAGTCAAAAAAAAGATTTTTAACCGAATAAGGAATTTGAATGATGACGGTAGCTGACACTGTGCGTGAATTATATAAAAGCTGTAATATCGGAAACGATCACTCAGGTAGTGATTATTTTGCCTTAATTCACAGGCTTGTAGAGAAAAGAGAGAAAGAGGGTGAGGTCTGGCAGAGGTATATAGATCAGGTTTATCTCTTGCTTATGGATGAAATTATTACCAACTTGGGACGTCCGCGGGAATTGGTTACATTCGGGACCTCCGGTTGGCGGGGAGTGCTGGGGAAGGACCTTTTTGTCCGTTCCGTCTCTTTTGTCACTGCCGCCATTGTGGAACTCTATCAGGTGCTTGACGAGGAGCAGGAACTGGCTCCATTCCTTGGAGTTGCAAGCCTGCAAGAGGCTCGGAAAAAGGGATGTATAGTCGGTTTTGATAATCGTTTTGGCGGTGAGGTTCTGGCCGCCGCCGTAATTGATGTCCTGGTCAGGGCCGGATTTACCGTCCATTATGCTGGAGAGTCTACCACGGGTGTACTGTCTGCGGCGCTTCTGGAGCTTGGCGCGGCCTTTTCTATTAATCTGACCCCTTCCCATAACCCCCTGGAATATGGTGGATTCAAATATAATGCCGCCGATGCGGGACCAGCCGCCTCGGAGCTGACCAACAGGATTACGGCCAATGCCCGGGGGATCATCGTTGCCGATGTTTCCCCTCTGGTTTCCTTGACTGCTCCTCTGTCACCTCCTTCCCAGAGGAGCGATATCCTCCCGTTTGATTCTCTGGCGTGCTGGAAGGCGCTGGTGCGCCGGAATGTTTCTAGCCATGGTTTGGATCTGGATAAAATCATGCGCGGTTTTACGGAGAATCAAGATCTCTGTGTGGCCATTGATTCGGTGCATGGCGCCAGCCGTCTTCATGTCGTGCCCCTGTTTGAGGGGAATGGGGGGGAGAGGTTGATACATCTCCGGGCAGATGCGGATGTGACTTTTGGCGGTATTGCCCCCGAGCCTTCTTCGGTGAATATGCGTCAGGTGGGTGAGACCTTGCGGGCAAGATCTGAAAGATTCAAGGTTGGTGCCATTATTGATCCTGACGGGGATCGCATCCGTTTTACTGACGGGACTACTGAGATCAGCATGAATCAGTTCGGGGCTATGGCCTACCATTTTCTCCATGAGGTCAAAGGAAAACGGGGGATGGTGGCCAAGACGGTGGCGACCTCTAATCTTGCCAATTGTCTGGCCCGAGCATTTGGTGAGCAGGTCTTTGAACCCAAGGTGGGATTCAAGGAATTCAAGCCGGTTATAGGACAGGCCCTTGTCTGTTTTGAAGAGTCAGATGGCATCTCGGTCATTGGCCATACCCCGGAAAAAGATGCCTATATCGGTTTACTTTTGGCGATGGATATGGTCTTGACTCTGCAACTGAATCTTGGTGAGTACCTGCACCGTATTGAGGAAGAATACGGTGCCTATTACCCTGATCGGGGTGGACTGGAGGTGAGCGCCAAAGGCGAGGAACTCAAGGCGATCCTGCAACGCCTGCAAAGCTACGATGTGGGAACTCTGGTCAAGGTGGGGGGAGTTGACCAGCGTATCGCTGAAGTCATTGCTATTGATGGCCGCAAGATGATCTTTGAAGATGGCTCCTGGCTGATGATCCGTCCTTCCGGCACCGAGCCCAAGGTTCGTTTTTATGTGGAGTCGCGTACCGCCGCCGGAACCGGCAACCTGGTGCAGGCGGCCAGGGCCATGCTGAAGGAGATTGGATTGTTGTAAACTGGTGTGTAAACAGTATCACCGGCAAATGGTCAGGAACGGAAGGGCGGGATGATAAATATATTCTGGGAGAAGGGCCCAATGTTGAGGTGGAGGAGATTGCAGTGAGGGAAAGAATGTTGTGTCCGGCCCAAAGGTCAACTAAGCCATAATGTTGATACTTGCCAGAAAAATTTAGTCATTTGATCATTCTCTGGAGCCGACGACCAGGGAGTTGGCGAGCTGTTGCGGCCGTGGCTGTTGTCGGTGATGTGGGGTATGTCAATTTTAAGGTAAGTTCAATGGTCGGCCCTGGTAAAGCTGGAGGTTGTTGTGGAATCGTTCCTAAATCCTCACATGGAATCACTTGAACGTTGATTTTTATTTATGAAGTATTTAGTGTGTGTAAAAGTAAAAAAGTGAATGGGAAAAAGCTTTTTCCTGTTCACTGTTTTTTTATAAGCCGTTGTCGCAACATAACAGTTATCTTTCAGTGTCGTTTACGGCATAAAAGGCCGTAACGAAATTAATATGACTGTAAAAGTTATTTCGTAACGGCCCCTAAATAATCAGGAGTGGCTCATGTGGGAATATACCAATAAGGTTCAGCAGCATTTTTTGCATCCCAAGAATGTGGGAGAGATTGAGAAACCTGACGGCATTGGCGAAGTGGGGTCGCTGGCCTGCGGCGATGCTTTGAAATTGACCTTCAAGCTCGATGATAAGGGTGTCATTGCCGATGCCAAGTTTAAGACCTTTGGCTGCGCCAGTGCCATTGCCTCATCTTCCGTTCTGACCGAGATGATTATCGGTATGACCCTTGAAGAGGCCGCGAAGGTAACCAATGAGGATATTGCCGATCGTCTCGGTGGGCTGCCCAAGGAAAAGATGCACTGCTCAGTGATGGGCCGTGAGGCTCTGGAGTCTGCCATTGCCAATTATCGGGGATTGAAGCTGCCCATGGCGGAAGGAGAGATTGTCTGCGAATGCTTTGGGGTCACTGATCTGGAGATTATCCGGGCCATCAAAGAGTCCAATCTGCGTTCGGTGGAAGAGATCACCAATTTCACTAAGGCAGGTGGCGGTTGTGGCAAATGTATCGATCGTTTGCGGGAGATCCTGATGGCCACCGTGCATCAGGGGGTAGACATCAAGAAGATAGCTGAAAAGCCCAAGCGCATGACCACCCTACAGAAGATCAAGAAGATCGAAGAGGCGCTGGAACGCGAGATCAGGCCTGGTTTGCGCAAGGATGGGGGTGATATCGAGCTGGTGGATGTGGATGGTGATTTTGTCATGGTTTCTTTGCGGGGCTCTTGCACCAGTTGTGCAAAATCCCAGACCACCTTGAAAGAGTATGTGGAGAAGAAATTGCGTGAGTTGGTCCTTGACTCGTTGATCGTGGAGGAATCAAAATGATGAATCCTGAAGAAGCTGTGTATATGGATAATAACGCCACCACCCGGGTTGCCCCTGAGGTGCTGGAGGCCATGATGCCTTATCTCCGCGATTATTATGGTAATCCGTCCTCCATGCATCGTTTCGGCGGACAGGTGGGGGCTGCAATCGCTGAGGCCAGGGAAAAGGTGGCCAATCTACTGGGGGCCGATCCTGAAGAGATTGTCTTTACCAGTTGCGGTACAGAAAGTGATTCGACTGCCATCTTTTCAGCACTGCAGTCATTTCCTGATAAGCGTCATATCGTCACTACCAGGGTGGAACATCCGGCTGTTAAAAATCTCTGTGAGAGCCTTGATACTTTGACCGGCCATAAGCATCGATTGAGCCGTTTGATGGTGGACTCTGATGGCACCCTGGATTTGCAGAAGTATGAAGAGGCATTGGCTGATGATACAGCCATCGTCAGTATCATGTGGGCCAATAATGAGACAGGGGTGATTTTTCCCATTGCCGAGATGGCCAGGATGGCTAGAGAGCGTGGTATCTTGTTCCATACCGATGCGGTTCAGGCCGTGGGCAAGGTTCCTATTAATCTGAAAGAGCTGGATGTGGATTTTCTGTCCCTGTCTGGCCATAAGCTCCATGGTCCAAAGGGGATTGGTGTTTTGTATGTCCGTCGTGGTACTCCTTTTGTACCTTTTCTGGTAGGCGGGCATCAGGAGAGAGGACGGCGTGGAGGGACAGAAAACGTGGCCTCTATTGTTGGTCTTGGTTGTGCTTGTGATCTTGCGGCTACACATATGGCTGAAGAAAACAGCAGGGTCAAGGCACTCAGGGATAAACTGGAGCAGGGCTTGCTTGCGGCCATCCCGCATTCTATGTTGAATGGTCATAAGACCGATCGCCTGCCCAATACCTCCAATATCAGTTTTGAATATGTGGAGGGTGAGGCTATTTTGCTGCACATGGATCAATATAATATCTGTGCTTCCTCGGGTTCCGCCTGTACCTCCGGATCGCTCGAACCCTCGCATGTCCTGCGGGCTATGGGGGTGCCGTTCACTGCTGCCCATGGTTCTATTCGTTATTCCTTAAGTATTTATAATACCGAAGCAGAAATTGATTTCGTCCTGGAGAAAATGCCACCCATTATTGCCGGGTTGCGTCAAATGTCACCCTTCTGGAAGGTGGATGCATAGATGATTGTTGTCGATCCAAGTTATGAGATCCAGGACGATCTGGATCGGGCGTCGCTTACGGTGCGGTTGGAGGCTTGCGGCCGTATCTGTTATAAGAGCGAGGAGAAGATCAGCGAGAGTTCAGCGTTGCCCTTCGTGAAGAAGATTGCTGAACACGGGCATAACTCAGTCATGGAGATGGCGGTTGTGACTCTGCGTCTTGTTTGTACTTCGCAGCAGATCACAGATCTTCTGGGCTGCCAGCCCAAGTTTCTTTTTGTCGATCGGGTGGAGAACGGTCTGTTGGTGACGGGCTCAATCCGGACGTTCAGGGAGTTGTATCTTGCCTTTCCTGAGATAGCTCTGGTGCAGGCCATGGTTGATTTTCTTGGCGCCAGCCATCCGTATCTTTTTGAAGGTGTCTGGCAATCGCAGAAGAGACAAGGGGGCGAACTCATTGGTGTTGAGAAAATACCCTTGGAGGAGGTGGAACAA
Organism: Desulfocapsaceae bacterium; assembly: GCA_028697885.1. Classification (GTDB taxonomy): domain Bacteria; phylum Desulfobacterota; class Desulfobulbia; order Desulfobulbales; family Desulfocapsaceae; genus UBA2270. The sequence continues at coordinate 45,434 of JAQVER010000012.1, read as the reverse complement.
TTGGCCTCGAATCTTGTGTTGCGCCATCGCTTTCTGGGGGTGAAATTTATTGTAAATCGGGCTGTTACCCATGAAATTGTTCGCCACCGTCCCTGTTCATTTCTTCAAGAGAGCCAGCGTTATTGCCGTTACAGTCAGGACAAGTTTGGTAACCAGGTAACATTTGTCCGGCCCCTGTTTTTTGCCCCTGACTCTGCTGAATATCAACTCTGGCAACAGGCCATGGAATTGACCGAGGATCTTTACCTGCAACTTCTTGAGACCTCCACGCCCCAAGCTGCCAGAACTGTATTACCTAATTCCTGTAAAACTGAGATCATTGTTTATTGTAATCTGGCAGAATGGAAGCATATTTTCAGGTTGCGGACCTCACCTGCCGCGGAACCTTCCATGCGTGAGGTTATGATTCCTCTTGCGGCAGAGATAGAGAAAAGATATCCAAAATTATTCATGTGAAGAATAGAAGAAAAAAATCCCCCTGCCTCTTTCTGGCTTGAGGCACGAATGAGAAAAGGCCCCTTGTTTGCAAAATTATGACAAGGGGCCTTTTCTTATTTTAGTTGTTTTTTTTCTCACTTGTTGTCTGCGCTCTGATATTGACATGTTTTTAAGAATTAGTTATATGAATCATCAATTATGATGAAATGTAAATGTGTCAAGGGGAAAGATGCCTGTTGGTGTTGGACTCTCTTGTTGCATGATCCTTAACCTTTGCCTTGAGAGGAGAATAGTATGGCTCTTGATCCAACAAAACATGCAGACTGGGAAATAGCGCAGGAAGCGGAAAGCCGGATGAAAACAGTCTATGAACTGGCTGAAAAGCTTGGTCTTGAAAAAGAGGAACTCCTGCCACATGGACATTATGTCGGCAAGCTTGATTTCAAGAAAATCATGAACCGTCTGGGTAATAAGCCCGATGGAAAATACATTGATGTGACTGCCATCAGTCCCACACCTCTTGGCGAAGGAAAATCAACTTGCTGCATGGGTCTGGTCCAGGGCCTTGGAAAACGGAACAAGAGTGTTATCGGTGCCATCCGTCAGCCATCAGGCGGTCCCACCATGAACATTAAGGGTTCTGCTGCCGGTGGCGGTCTTGCCCAGTGTATTCCTTTGACTGAGTTCTCCCTTGGTTTGACCGGTGATATCAATGCCATCATGAATGCCCATAATCTGGGTATGGTTGCACTTACTTCCCGGATGCAGCATGAGGCTAACTACACTGACGAGCAGCTTGCCAAGCGGAATCTGAAGCGGCTTGACATCCATCCCAAGAAGGTCGAATTCAACTGGATTATTGACTTCTGTGCCCAGGCCCTGCGTAATATTACCATTGGTATGGGTGGTAAGATGGACGGGTTTACCATGCAGTCTTCCTTTGCCATTGCCGTCTCTTCCGAGATTATGGCAATCCTTTCGGTCTCCAATGATCTGGCTGATATGCGCCGTCGGATGGGTAAAATCGTTGTTGCCTATGACCGTCAGGACAGGCCTGTAACTACGGCTGATCTTGAAGTGGATGGCGCCATGACCGCCTGGATGGTTCAGGCCTTGAACCCGAACCTGCTGCAGACTTTGGAAGGACAACCGGTTCTTGTGCATGCTGGTCCTTTTGCTAATATTGCCATTGGTCAGTCTTCTGTAATTGCTGATCGGGTTGGTTTGAAGATTGCTGATTACAATGTTACCGAGTCTGGATTTGGTGCTGATATCGGATTTGAGAAGTTCTGGAATCTGAAATGTCGTTTCTCCGGCAACAAACCTAACTGTGCGGTCGTGGTTGCTACCATCCGGGCCTTGAAATGTCACGGCGGTGCTCCTATTCCAGTCCCTGGTAAGCCCATGCCGCTTGAGTATGCGAAAGAAAATGTGGGTTGGGTTGAGGAAGGCTGTAAAAACCTGCTCCATCATATAGAAACGGTCAAGAAAGCAGGGATCAATCCAGTTGTCTGTATCAATGCCTTTTATACGGATACTGATAACGAAATCAAGGCTGTCCGCCGTATCTGTGAGGCAGCCGGTGCCCGCGTTGCCCTGTCCCGTCATTGGGAACATGGTGGTGAAGGGGCACTTGAGTTTGCTGATGCGGTAGTAGATGCCTGTGAAGAGCCCAATGACTTCAAATTTCTCTATGATCTCTCTGATCCCTTGGATAAACGCATTGAACTCATTGCGAAAGAAGTGTATGGAGCTGATGGCGTCTCCTATACCCCTGAGGCCCAAGCTAAGTTGAAACGTCTGGCGGATGATCCCGATATGAAGGAGATGGGAACCTGTATGGTCAAGACCCATCTCTCTCTGTCTCATGATCCTAAGCTGAAGGGTGTACCCAAAGGCTGGACGCTGCCCATCCGTGATATCCTTACCTATAAGGGCGCCGGCTTTGTTGTCCCGGTTGCCGGGGCAATCAGTCTGATGCCTGGAACAGCATCAGATCCGGCCTATCGGCGTGTGGATGTTGATGTGGAGACTGGGAAGGTCAAGGGCGTGTTTTAATAGCATTACGAATATGGATTTACGAATTACGAATGATGCCGGCATTATTTATTAATTTGTAATTGCTGGTTTGTAATTAGTACCAATGACGGGTTAAAAAGATTTTCTTTTTAACCCGTTTGTTTTTTTAGGAAAAAGGATGTATCTTTTGGGAGCTGAAAAGTTTTGTTCGGCTTCCGACTGCAGGTCTGTGTATATTTAATCTTTATTTGTAGGATAAAATGGCTGTATCACCTAATACTAAAATAGCATCCCAGAAAACGGGTCTTCGCGGAACAGTAAAAGACCAGTCCGGGGCCGGAAAATATAAGATTGGTGAGCTCCTGAGTAAGGCTGGTTATATTACCCCTACTCAATTGGAGTTCGCCAAACAGCAACAGAAGAAGAATGGTGGGCGTCTCGGTACCATCCTGATTCATGCGGAATATATTGATAGGGATACCATCAGTACCTTTCTCAACCGCCAGCATAATATTACCTCTGTCTCCATCAGTAATGAGCCGCCTGGAAAAGATGCCATCAAGCTCTTACCCTATGAAACCGCCAAAAAATTCATGGCTTTTCCGTTGCGTGTTGCCGGTAATACCCTGCAGATTACCATGGCGGAGCCGACAGATACGGAGGCAGTTGCCAAGCTACAGGAAATTATCGGGAGAGACTTGAATGTCTGTGTCTCCACCGAAGAGGATATTATTGCGGCCTATCAGCAATATTATCGTATTGATGCTGCGGAGGTTGCGGCCTTGCGCAGTGGTCAGGGTGAGAAGGTTGAAGAGGAGATGTCGGTCACCGAGATTGATGATTTCGGTTCCATTGTGGCTGAGGCTGCCGATGATTTTGAAATAGAGTCAACTGAGGAAAAAGAGGGAAAAGAGCAGTTTGCGGCCTCGGATGCCCCCATTATCAAACTGGTGAATGGAATCCTGGTCAAGGCGGTGCAGGAGGGTGCTTCCGATATTCATCTGGAACCATATGAAAAAAACATGCAGGTTCGCTATCGGAAGGATGGATCTCTGTTTAAATCGATGAATCTGCCGTTGACGATTAAGAACGCTCTGGTTGCCCGGGTTAAAATCCTGGCTAATCTGAACATTACTGAGCGTCGTATTCCTCAGGATGGTCGCATTAAGATGCGATTGGGACATAATCGCTCCGTTGATTTTCGTGTTTCAACCCTGCCCACCCTTTTTGGAGAATCGGTGGTTCTCCGTATTCTCGATAAAAGTTCCCTGAATGTTGATTTGACCAAGCTGGGCTTTGAGGTTGAAACCTTCGAGATGCTGAAACGATGTCTGAATAGGCCTCAGGGGCTTTTGCTGGTAACCGGGCCTACAGGTTCCGGTAAAACGGTTACCCTCTATTCGGCTTTAAATTCTTTGAACAGTGAGGATATCAAGATTCTGACAGCCGAAGATCCCGTAGAGTTTAACTTCAAGGGCATCAATCAAGTGCATGTGAATGCCGAAGTAGGTATGACCTTTGCCGCAGCCCTGAAGGCCTTTCTGCGGCAGGATCCTGATATTATCATGGTGGGTGAGATCCGTGATCTGGAAACGGCGGAGATTGCGATCAAGGCTGCTATGACCGGACATCTTGTCTTTTCAACCCTGCATACCAATGACAGCGCGGCAACTATTGCCCGTCTGGTGAATATCGGGATTCCTTCCTTTATGCTTGCCTCATCCGTTACCATGGTTCTTTCCCAGCGTCTGGGGAGAAAACTGTGTCAGAAATGTAAAACGCCGGTGATGCATGATCCGCAAGAACTGGTGCATATGGGCTTTAATGAAGATGAAGTCGATACCTTGGTCACCTATGGTGCTGTTGGATGCTCAGCGTGCAATGGTGTCGGTTATAAAGGGCGAGTTGGCTTTTTTGAGTTGATGGAGGTGACCGATGAGGTATCTACGGCCATTAGTGCTGAGGTTCCTGAGGACACCCTGCGCAAGGTGGCGATCCAGTCCGGAATGGTCCCATTGCGGCAGGCCGCTCTGCAAAAGGTTCGTGATGGTGTAACCAGTGTTGAAGAGGCCTTGCGGCGCACGGTTGCCCACGAAGAGAGTCTCCCTGCCTATTTGGTGAATCCCGATGTGGAGAATTATGAAGATGGTGATATGATTATTCGTGAAGGGAATCGGGATATCGATTTTTTCAAATTGATTCGTGGGGCGCTGACAGTCATCAAGGGAGGAAAAAAGATTGCTGAATTGACCGAGCCGGGAGAATATTTTGGGGAGATGGCGGCAATCTCGGGTGAGCAGCGCGCCGCGTCAATAATCTCCCAAGGACGTTCTTCGGTGAAACGATTTCCCGGTGATAAGCTGGAAGAAGTGATAAAAAAATATCCGGATGTTTCCGAGCATCTTTTTAAAACCATGGTCACCAGATTGCAGAAATCAAATCAGATTATTGTCAAACTTGCGAGCGGCGGCAGTGGACGACCGTCCCAAGCACCACCGCGTTAACCATGAGTCAGATCTCTGTCTATATCATAGCCTATAATGAGGCCGAAAAGATTAAGGCTGCAGTGCATTCGGTTTTGTGGGCCGATGAAATTATTGTAGTAGATTCGCATTCTACTGACGATACAGTGCAGATTGCCGAGTCGCTTGGAGCTCGGGTTGTTCAGGTCGATTTTAAAGGATTTGGCGATTTGCGGAACAGAGCGATGGCGGCCTGCTCCCATGAATGGATTTTCAGCCTTGATTCTGATGAACGCTGTACTCCTGAGGCCAGGGATGAAATCCTGGAAGTTATTCATGCTGGTAAGAGCGTTGATGCCTACTATGTGCCGCGCAGGAATTTCTTCATGGGGCAATGGATCAAATACTCTGGCTTCTACCCCGACTACCGGCAACCACAACTGTTTAGAAAAGGTACGCTTGTCTTTAGGCCGGATATGGTGCATGAGGCTTATTCAATAAATTCTTCCAGCAAGCCAGGGTTCTTGCATCATGCCATCTGGCAGGTTCCTTTTAAAAATTTGGAAGAGGTGATGCATAAGGCTAACAAATATTCGACGCTCGGGGCAATCAAGCTTGTTGAAAATGGCAAGGAGGCGACCATGGGTAAGGCCTTAGCACACGGGTTTTGGTCATTTTTTAAGCTTTATTTTTTGAAAAGAGGGATTCTGGACGGATGGCCTGGTTTTGTCATTGCTCTTGGCAACTTTGAAGGAACTTTTTATCGGTATGCCAAATTGCATGAGTTGAAATCTCAATGGCAGTTGCCGGAATCGCCACCTCTCTCGAAATCATCAGGTATTTGATCTGTCACTGTCTCTGAAGATGCAGGGACAGCCCTTTGTCACACCAGGTAAGTTTGTTGTTACAAGTGTCGGCCAGTATAGCATCATTGATTGGCAGGCTTTGTCGTGAATTCATCGGGTGATAAAGGTGGTAGGCAAGGGCGTTGAATCTGATATTTTGACGTTTGATGCCGTTGTTGAGTAATCTTGCCGTAAATTCTGAATCCTCTCGGCCCCATCCCAAAAATTCTTCATTAAATCCATTAACCGCCTCGGCATCTTTTTTCCAGAAGGCAAAGTTACAGGTCTTAATTCCTGTGAGTTTTTTACTGCCAAAGGAAAATAGCTTTGATAACAGGTGGGAACGAAGGCAATTCTTCCTGTTTTCAATGCCGGGTGCACAGAAACAGATGCGGATTTTTTTTTCTTGCAAGGCTTGTTGAGTTGCCTTCTTGTTGAGGAGGACCCGTGATCCCTGTACAAAAAATCCAGATTGTGCTGCCATAATATGGTCAGAAATAAAATGCTGCTCCAGGGCAATGTCACCATCAATGAGGATCAGGTAGTCACCTGTTGATTTCGCGATAGCTTTATTTCTGCTGCGGGCTAGCCTAAAACCTTTGTTCTGCTGCCAGGAGTGAATAAGGGGAACAGGAGACTCCTTTGCCAGTCTTTCAACGGTCTCTCGAGTCTCATTGTCAGAGCCATCGTCGGCGATAATGATTTCATTTGGAAATTGAGACTGTTTAAAAACACTGAGGAGAGAAAGTTCCAATGCCTCTTTCCAGTTGTATGTGGTGATAATGAGTGAGGTGCGCATAATTAAGATTCAAAATTTATGTTGAGTGTATGAGGCCACTTCTTGTAATTGTCTCTCTGACCTTTTCCACGGTGATATTCTTCATGCATGTCCATTTATTACATGGTTTTCGCCGGTAGCATGGAATACAGTGGAGCTGTTCCTGAATGACCGTGTGGATGGTTCCGTAAGGGCCGGTTCTAATTGGGTTGGCGGGGCCGAATATGGCAAAAACCGGGATGCCAAGCGCCGCCGCGATATGCATGGGGCCGGTGTCATTGGAGATGAAAAATTGTGCCCTGGCAATCAGGGCCACAAGCTCCTTGAGGCCGGTTTGTCCTGACAAATTAAGTGCCATGCCCTTACTGGCCGCAACGACCGCTTCCGCCACCGCTGCATCTGCCTTGTTGCTGATAATGATTGAGCGCAAAGGCAAGCCCGCAGCCAGTGCCCCAAAGCGATCAGCAGGCCAGCGGTTGGCCTCTTTTCCTGCGGAGGGAGCGATAATGCAGAAGTGCTCAGGAAGCGAAGAGAGCAGAGGGCTGTCAGCGGGGTAAGGAGGCATCGGATGGCTGACCTGTGACGTGTCGCAGCCCATGAGGGCGGCCAGCTTGAGATAGCGGTCAATGGCATGGATCTGTCTTCCTCCTTCAACCTTGTGGGTATAAAAGAGGGGACTCCCTTCATCCGAGTCGGCAAAACCCAGTTTGTAACGGGCACCGGCGGCAAAGGTGATCAGTCCGCTGCGTAGGAGTCCTGAGAGATCAATGGAAACGTCAAAGTGTTCCTCTGCCAGCGCTTTTCTGAATGTGTTGATTTCCGGAATGATCTCCCTGAAACGGGAAATCTCCTTCCATCTCTCTTTATCCATGATCCATAACCTGTTGATCATTGGGTGACCTTCAAGAAAAGTATGCAGCCCCCTGGCCACGACCCAGTGAATTTCTGCTGCCGGAAATGTTGCGCGGACGGCAGCCAGAAAAGGCAGGGTATGGACAATGTCACCGAGGGCACTGGGTTTGATGATAAGAATTTTTGCCGGTGCTTTTGGAAAAACTATGTGCCGGAATGGTGTCTTTGTCATGGAATATGAATCATTGCCTTTGGTCATCGAGGACGCAAGGCAGAATAGAGAGCTTTGATATCGGCTATATGCTGGCTGATGGTCAGTCGGTGTCTGCCGGCAAAGTTTTCCGCCACTGGAAATGTTTTGCTCAGATTTCTGATCGTGGTCGCAATGGTTTCTGGTTGATTATTGTCCAGGAGAATACCCTCCTGGTCTGACAATAATTCCGCTGCACCCACTTCCCTGGTTGTGATTACAGGGGTACCGCATTGAAGTGATTCGGGGATCACCAGTCCGAAGGCCTCATAATGAGAGGGCAGGATAGTATAATCAACAGCGCTGTATATGGGGGCAAGATTGTCAATATAGCCTATATAGCGGACGTTTGCCGGAATTTTTCGCGGTAATCTGCCTCCTGCCACCAGGAGTTCAAAGCGGTCAGGAGCGAGCTGATTGAATGCCAGAAGAAGTTGTTGTAATCCTTTGCATTTGTGCCCACAAGATGGGAGAAGAAAGGTGAGCTTGTTGGCAGAGATGTTAAACTCAGCACAGATCTCTTTCACTGTCTGGGGATTTGCTCGAAAAAATTTATCAATATCTATGGGTGGGTAAAGGACTTTGATCTTACTCTCTTCCACCTCATAATTGTTGATGATCTCTCTGGCAATGGCCTTTGAGTGGGCCATGATAATCGGCACGGTTGAAAACATCTTTCTTTCAAAGGCAATCTCGATTTTATCATGGAACCAGCGAAGCAGCGAAGAGCGGCTGACCCGTTTGACCACCTCGGGATGGACACCGCCACAGATGGCGATATCCTGACAACTGGTGCGGGTGAGGCTCAGCGAGATATCATACTCTTCTCTGTTGAAATCGGTCTTGCATCTGTGCAGGAAGAGATATTTTTTCCAGCGTCCGGGCAGGGGGGGCAATTTTGTCAGGTGAATGGCACAGGAAAACCGGGCGGCAAGCTGCCTGTCCACCTCATAGGTGTGAATAGTAACCTCATCGCCAGCTGCAAGAAAACCCTTGACCAACAAGAGCATGTAAGCCTCCATGCCGCCGCCACGGGAAAACTGGTTGTGAATAATGGCAATCTTCATGGCAGCCTGGATTGGATATTGGTCGGGTCGAAGGCGCTGATTCTGGCTAAAAAATTCTTCTCGATGGCCTTGAGCTGGCGGAGGTAGAAAAATCTTTTAATGGGACTGTTGGGCAGCAGTTGCCTGGCCATGGTTTGTCTGTTGTTGAATTTATATTGCAGGTCTGCAAGTGGGAGGTCAGAGACTGCCTGGTCACAATATCGGGCCATGGCTGTCAGGTTTTTGAGCCGCCAGTGGGCAGCGTTATGCCCGTGCCCCTGTTTTTCCTTAAAGAGTTTCTTGTTCCGTTTGACCATTTTCCTGACCGTGGCAGAGGTCTTGGAGAAGCTGCCGGAACCACGATGATAGACAAAGACATCTTCGGTGATCATCAGCTTCATCCCTGCCTTTACCGCCCGGTAATTAAAATCCGTATCCTCGTAATAGCCCAAGCCAAAATCTTCATCAAGTCCGTTCAGCTGATTATACACATCTCTGCGGATAACCACACAGAAAAAACTGAGAATATCGGTTGGATAATGGCAATCGCGTGAATGAGCGCACCATGCAGTGCCTTCATCCAGGATCTCCCGTACGGTAATACCTTTGGTATAGATCTGCTGATCGTTTCCGGTCTGGTTGCTGACTGGTCCAAGCATGGACCAGTCAGGATGCTCATTCATGAGCGCCGCAAGACGGGGAATGGCACCCGGAGGAACTTCGGTGTCACTGTTCAAGAGAACCAGGAGGTCAGATGATGCTTCCCGAGCGCCAGTGTTGTTGCCGCCGCTGTACCCGCTGTTGGTGTCTTTCAGGATAACTCTGATCCTGGGCATCTGCTCTGCGGTAACCTTGAGGGCATCCTGTGTTTGCTGATCGGAATGATTGTCGACGACAATTATTTCCAGATCAGAGTCTTCCTGGTTCAGGCTCTGCAGGCAAGGGCCAGTGGTCTCGCCAAAGTTGTTATGGCTGACAATGATAACAGTGCATAAGAGCCTTTTCATGTTGCAGCCAGCAGTTGGTGGAGCTGGTTGCTGCACAGGAGCGGGAGGTTGGCCTTGATTTTTTCTTCAGGCCAATCCCACCAGGCAAGTTGCAGCAGTTGAACTATGGTGGTGTCGTCAAAACGTTTCTTGATCTCTCGACCCGGATTGCCGGCCATGATCGCGTATGGAGCTACATCACTGCTAATGACTGCCCGGGCTCCAATGACTGCCCCGTTACCAATGGTGACCCCTGAGAGGATGGTGGCGCCAAAGCCTATCCAGACATCATTGCCAATGACAATGTCTCCTTTAGAGGCAGGATGACCCTTGATGGCTGCGGCTTCTGGCCAGCTATCGGCGAAGGCGGGGAAGGGATAGGTCGTGATCCAGTCGCTGCGATGATTGCCGCCCAGGATGATGGTTACCTGGTCAGAAATGGAACAGAACTTGCCGATGACCAGTTGGGTGGTCTGGTCAAATTGGAGGATGGTTGGCTCGCCGTAGGTGTGATCGCCAATTACGCAGTGCTGAGCGGTGATACGGTTGCGAGTCAGAGTTTGCGTTTTCTTTCTGGAAAAAAACATGATTTTATTTCGGGTCTTGGGCTGGCTGGACTTTATAGACAAATTGGGTGGCCAGGAAATTTTTACAGAGATCCGTGTAGGCTCGCCGCAGGCGCATGCCGAAAAAGGGGATCAGGCGCAGGAGGTCGGAAGGGGCGAGAATGCGGGTGTCAAACATGATCTTAAAGGGGCATATATCCTCAAAAGTGTAGCCAAAATCGACGATTTTGTAGCCACACTCTTCAAGGAGTTGGCGAAAGCTGCTGATGGTAAAGAAGCGAAGATGGGTACGGTCCAAAATGCCATAATCTTCATATTCCCACCTGCCCAAAAGGATCTGCAGCCTACATTTCCAGTGGACAATACTGCAGGTGGAGATAACAAGAAAACCGTCGGGACTGAGTAGCTTCTTGAGGGCGAACAGGGTGGCGGCAGGATCGGCAATATGTTCAATGACTTGAGACATGAATATAGTCTCAAACGGACCGTGCTTTTTAGTGTGGGCAATAAGTTGTTCCTGGGTCTCTTGTGAGTCTATCAGGCCGGTAATAACCTCCAGCCCTCTTTTTCTGGCCAGTTCCGCCTGCTCCTGGACAGGTTCTACCCCTAACACCCGGCATTGCTTGTCTCGGGCAAGGTATTCCGTCATGTAACCGGTGGCACAGCCAATTTCCAGGACGTGACTTTTTGCCGAGATCATTTCCAGTTGGATCCTGTCGATGTTATTTTGATGTAATGAGGCAAAATCAATGCGATCCTGATGATATTTTATCATGGCTTGGACAACCTGAGAAAGTCGATTTTGAGGGCTTCGCAAAATTCTATTAAGGAGATAGGAATGACCAGGCAGACGACAAGAAGGCCCAAAGACGAGGCGAGGAAATCCTTATGAGGGAGGTGTGCTTTTGGGTATACCATAGTGACTACGGGTGCGCTGCAACGAGGTGTTTTTGCTTTTCTCCTACCCATCAATTCTGGTACTGGATGGTATAGAGTGACTCGTATTCGCCATGAAGCGCGAGCAGGGTCTCATGGCTCCCTTCTTCAACAATAACACCATCCTTGACCACAATTATCCTGTCGGCATTTTTGATGGTGGACAGGCGGTGGGCAATGACAAAGGTTGTTCTGTTTTTCATCAGATTCTCCAGGGCCCTTTGCACCTCTCGCTCGGATTCACTGTCGAGGGCGGAAGTGGCCTCGTCAAGCACAAGAATTGGGGCATTTTTGAGAATGGCACGAGCAATGGAGAGTCTCTGCCTTTCTCCCCCTGATAATCTGACCCCCGATTCTCCTATTGACGTGTTAAATCCTTGCGGAAGCTGCTCGATAAAATTCAGGGCATAGGCGGCACGGGCCGCGTCTATGATCTCTGCTTCAGATCTGTCCTGATCGCCATAACTGATATTGTTGCGGATGGTGTCATTAAAGAGGATGGTCTGCTGGGTCACGATAGCAATCTGGTCACGTAGGGATTTCAGGGTTACGTCACGGATATCCATGCCATCAATAAACAGATGACCTCGCTCGATTTCAAAAAATCGGGGGATCAGATTGGCCAGGGTTGATTTCCCTGACCCGCTTGGCCCTACAATTGCCAAGACTTCGCCTCTTTTAACCGAGAGGTTGATTCCGTTGAGAACAGGGTTTATGCCATCATAACTGAATGTGATATCTTGCAGGGTGATGTCCTGCTGAAATGGGGGTAGTTTCTGAGCCCCATTCTTGTCTGCAATCTCAGGCGTGATATCGAGGAGATCGAAGACCCGGGTGGCGGCAGCCAGACCCTGCTGGACTGTGGAGTTGATCTTACTGACCCCCTTGATCGGTTCATAGATCATGATCAGGGCGGTCATGAAGGAGAAGAAAGTACCGGGTGTTGAAGTTCCGGCAATGACCTCTTTGCCGCCAAACCAGATGATGAGCGCCATGCCGATGCCGCCAATCACCTCCATGAGCGGGTGTTGAATCCGTCGATACCGGGTATCCTCCATGATCACGCCAAAGAGTTTATGGACTTGAGCCGCAAAGCGTTCTGATTCGTATCGTTCCATGGCAAAGGCCTTGACCACTGGTGCGCCGGTAATAGACTCGTGGATGATGTTTGAGGTTACAGCTGTTTCTTCCTGCAAGGTGGTGCTGATTCGGCGAAAGGCACGACCGAATTTGACAATGGGAAGGGCTGCTGACGGTAGAAAAATAATGGAAAGCAGAGCCAGCTTCCAGTTCATGGTAAAGATGACGCCGAGCAGAAAGATAACCTGGAAAAAGTCCCTCAGTAGCCCTACCACAACTGTGGAGATGGCTCCCTGCATGAGGTAGATATCAGAGATAATGCGCGAGATGATCTCGCCTGTGGGGGTTTTATGAAAAAATGAAAGGGACTGCATGTGGATATGATCAAACAGCCTAACTCGCATGTCACGGATGACAGTCTGTCCGACCTGTTCCAGAAGATAAAAGTTCAGACCGTAAAAAAGGCCCTTGATTAAAAACAAGGCAACCAGGGCAAAGGGAAGAACGGCCAGAAAAAAAGTGTTCTTTTCAAAGAATATTTTGTCCAGCAGGGGCTTGACCATATAGGCTTGAGCGCCAGTCAGTCCGGCAACCACAAGGGCGGCGATCATGGCAATGAGAAACTTGATCTTGTATGGTTGGATAAGGCTATATAGGCGGGAAATAAGTTTTTTATTGGATATGAGACTTGTTGACATAATAAATTAAAAATATAAGAACGGTATGATATAGAAAAAACTATACGTGTGATTACGTGCAGTAAATGGTACCTTGATAAAATAGGATTTTCGTTGAGCGGAGACGGATTGAGTGTCCGACGAACTCAATGCATGTAAGAAATTTACTGCAGAAGCTCCGAGGCAAGTACCATTGGGGAGTGTTTATTAATGTTTCAAGGATAAAAATTTTTTAAATAATACAGAGGTTAAACGAAATGATAATTTTTTTATTTATTATACAATAAATAAGACTATTTCTTATGGCAACAAGATACAAACATGTTTACTTTACTCACAGAAAATACGAAAGTTTTATTTTGTATTTTATTGGATTATTTAATCTATCTTGAAAGATATTTTAAATAAATTTTGAGAAAAATTCAGTCTGCCATGATGATATATAAGAGGTTCCGAATGTTTAAAATATTTGTTGTTATTTGTATGTTTCTGGCATTGAATACCAATCAGGCTTTTAGTCAGAAATTGAATATGATACAGGGTGAGAACTTAATATCTCTTGATTTAAAAGATATGCCTCTTAATTCAGTAGCTGAAGAAGTTTATAAACAAATAGGATGTAAAATTATTTTTGATGAAAAATGGAATAACTTATTATTAAGTGGACAATATGCAGGAGTTACTTTGGAGGAGTTTTTTTGGAGATCTCTTCGTAAATATAACGTTTCTTTGTCTTATGATGATAAGAATAATATAGCGACTCTCCGTTTTTTTGGAGATAGGGATATCGGGAAAACCAATATTGATAGTTTGGCGAGCAGGAATGCTGCAAGTGGAGGGACTAACAAAGAGACTAAGGTGATGCGTGAGGAACAGCATCAGCAATTAGTAGCGTATTTCAATGATCCTGAATCTATTGATCCGGAAAGTGGAATGACTTTCGGTGAAATTAAGGAGATGCGAAGTACTCAACGGGCAGAACAGGAGCGTTGGAAGAATGATTCTGAGTCCATTGATTCGGTTAGTGGAATGAGATTAGGTGATATTAAGCAAATTTATAGCGATCAACGGGCAGAGCAGGAGCGTTGGCAGAATGATCCCGAGGCCATTGATCCAGTAAGTGGAATTAAATTAGTAGATATTAAAAAAATGCGCAGTGGGCAACGAGCAGAGCAGGAGCGCTGGCAGAATGATCCCGAGGCCATTGATCCAGTAAGCGGAATTAAATTAGTAGATATTAAAAAAATGCGCAGTGTTCGTCGGGGAAATCGATAACACTTGAGGAGTAACTCCAGAAATGATTGGGCTTCTATGTGGGTTGACGGATGCTGAAATAAAATGACTTTATGACATGTAGAAATGAAGTGGCTCACAAAACAGAAGTAGAGGGTTGTGCACAAGCAGAGTGATGGAAGAATGTTTGCTATTCCTATACAATCTAAAATTGTTGCAACTTTTTTTACTATAATGTTTTCAAAAAAGGTGAAAATGTGTTATTTCTATATTAGACATTAATTTTTTTTAATGTTTTAATGTAAGAAAGGTAAGGTAAATTTAACAAATATTTTTAATGGAGGAAGTTATGAAGAAAAAGCTCATTACGACAGTTCTTGCGTTGCTCTGTGTCGGTGTCTCAGCTGGTGCAGTGCTGGCTGCTCCTGTTTCCTGTAATAATGTTTCCATTTATTCGGTTGGAGTCAATACTCCATTAGATGGAGATGTTGTGGTAAATTTAATACCAACTGTAACCTGTGGTACTTGGACAGCTGGCACGAAATATCAGTTCGTTTTATCTGCAACAAACACTGATCAGACTTACGCTTCATTATTGACAGCCTACTCACTGGGACAAAAGTTGTGGGTTCAAGTATCTGAGTATGCAAATAATGCTGAGTTAGTGGCCATGACGATGCATAACTAAATATTTATTTATAAATATTGACAGTAAGTCAATATTTATTGAAAAACAGTCTGTTGCTAGTGATCTATGGCATAGGCTGTTTTTTTTTGTCTACAGAGAAAGAATAGTGGATCTTTACTGTTCTTTTGATCATGTCAAAAGAACAACAAGTCAAATCGTTGGTAAAAATGGAGCGCTTCGAATGACCCCTAGTCATCAGGGAACCAACCCCCATGCCAACCAACCTACGTCTTTCATAGCATTGGGGAAAGGGCTCTGGCGTAACCGTCAACTTATTGTGCAAATGACCAAGCGTGAAGTGGTGGGACGCTATAAAGGTTCGGCACTTGGACTCGCTTGGTCGTTCTTCAATCCTGTGTTTATGCTGGTAGTGTACACTTTTGTCTTTTCTGAGGTCTTTAAGTCTCGCTGGGGTGGGAGTGGTGGTGACGACAGCAAAACACAATTTGCTTTGGTGCTCTTTGTTGGTTTAATCGTATTGAGCCTATTCAGCGAGGTAATCAACCGCGCCCCAGGGTTGATTCTTGGTAACGTTAATTACGTTAAAAAAGTCGTATTTCCTATTGAAATACTGCCAGTTATTGCCATGGGTGCTACGTTATTCCACAGTCTCATCAGTCTCGGTGTGCTACTGGCGGCCTTTACACTCTTTAATGGCTATTTGCACTGGACGGTAGTTTTTACCCCGTTTGTATTTCTTCCATTAATTATTATTACCCTTGGTCTTTCCTGGATGCTTGCATCTCTGGGTGTATTTCTGCGCGACGTCGGGCAAACCATCACTGTGATTACCACCTTGTTGATGTTTCTTTCCCCTGTTTTTTATCCGTTGAGCGCTGTGCCGGAGAGGTTTCGTCCAGTCATTATGGCAAACCCGCTTACTTTCATCATTGAGCAAGCACGAGAAGTGTTGATCTGGGGGCACCTGCCAGATTGGATGGGATTGGGTATTTATACCTTTGCAGCAACTATTGTAGCTTGGGCTGGATACGTCTGGTTCCAAAAAACCAGAAAAGGTTTTGCTGATGTCCTTTAAATCCACTTCCTCTTCTTCGCTGACCGACAACTCTGAGTGCCAGGAAATCGCCATTTGCGTTCACAGCCTCAGCAAGTGTTATCAAATCTATGACGCTCCTCGAGAACGGCTTAAACAGTTCATCTTGCCACATTTAAGGCAGATGGTGGGTAAATCACCTAAGCAATATTATCGCGAATTCTGGGCGCTCAAAGATGTTTCTTTCGAGATTCGAAAGGGTGAAACGGTTGGCATTATCGGTCTTAATGGCAGTGGAAAATCAACTCTATTGCAAATGATTTGTGGCACGCTTAATCCAACCAGTGGAAGCATCCAAACCTATGGACGTATTGCCGCTTTGCTGGAACTCGGATCTGGGTTCAACCCTGAATTTACCGGGCGCGAAAACGTGTATATGAATGCCTCGGTGCTAGGACTTAGCAATGAAGAAATCAATTCACGCTTTGATTATATAACTGCCTTTGCAGACATTGGGGACTTTATTGAACAACCTGTAAAAACTTATTCCAGCGGTATGGTGGTACGTCTGGCATTTGCGGTTGCAGTCTGTGTCGATCCAGATATTCTTATTATAGATGAGGCCCTGGCTGTCGGTGACGCTGCTTTTCAATTTAAGTGCATGGAGCGAATGCAGCGACTGACCAAATCTGGTACCACTTTACTTTTTGTTTCCCACGACATGAACATGGTCAAAAGCTTCTGCCATCAGGTGATCTATCTGGAACATGGTCATGAGAAGATGCGAGGCCAACCGGATACGGTAGCAGAACAATATTTCCTCGATATTCGTGACGAACAAAGCCGCCAAACTGTTAATGGAAAGCCGGTGGTCATTAAGAAGTCTTTGGGTGAAAGCGGTTTGCCTGCATTTGGGACTGAACAGGGACGGATTGTTTCTGCCTGCTTTCTTCCCGACGAAAGTATGAAGACGTCCGTTGGCTCGGGTGAAAGTGTTCGTATTCGTATTGAAACCCAATTTGATTGCGATCTGCCAGGTGCAGCCTTAAGTGTGATCCTGATGGACCGGCGTATGCTTGACATAACCGGCAAATATTTTTTTCTTCGAGCAGATTCCACTCGGGAAGGAAAATCGATTGCGACCATTGAGGTGGCTTTTGATGCCCGATTTTGGCCGGGAACCTATTTCGTCACCTTGCGTCTGGAAAGCAGGGGGATAATGCGGAATTTTATACCTGTGGATAAACAGACAGCCGTATTGTCTTTTGAAGTAAATCCTTATGAGCCTGATTTTCTAGGTACGGTAGATATTGGGATGAGACAAGTTCATAGTCCATCTTCGGCACCGGTTTTGGTAACTGAGAAAAAACGCGTCGTGGCTCTACTGGCGATTCGTAATGAGGCGCTATATTTGCCACGTTGCCTGGAACACCTGCATCAACAAGGGATTGAGACCTGCGTGATCGACAACGATTCCTGCGATGAGAGTCTTGCCATTGCCAAACAATATCTGGGTAGGGGGGTATTTCGCATTGAGAGGCAACCCTACACAGGCTACTTCGATTTAGTTGAACAGCTGCGCATTAAGGAACAATTGGCCGCGGAGATTGAAGCCGATTGGTTCATCCATCATGATGCAGATGAGATACGAGAGCCACCTCCCGGCTTCTCTACATTATTGGCTGCTTTGATAATGGTTGATCAAGCAGGTTATAATGCGGTGAATTTTGACGAATTTGTGTTTCTGCCCGTTGAAAATGACTGCGAAGACAGCGAACCTTCTGATTTTGTGGCTCGATTCCGTGACTATTATTTTTTTTCACCCCAGCCTTTACATAGAGTCAACGCCTGGAAGAAACAATCGTCACCTGTGGACTTGGTGTCAATGGCAGGTCATCAAGTGGTTTTTCCCAAACGAAATTTGTACCCTGAAGCTTTTATCTTGCGTCACTATCTGGCTCTTAGTCGTAAACATCTCCTGAAGAAATATGGTCAGGAACGCATCTACAGTCCGAAGGAGGTTGAAGAACGTCAATGGCACGGTGCGCGTGCACGCTTTGACCCTAGTAAGGTGAGATTGCCTCGCCGGCAGGAATTGAAAAATTTTGACAATGACGGTTGGGATCGTTCCAACCCCTTTACCACCCATCCTTTTTTTGGGGAGTGATGGTATGTCGATAAAAGAGATGCCCATTATAGTCGGTGGTTTTTATCGTTCCGGGACTTCTTTGATTCGTCGTTTGCTGGATGCGCACAGCCGCATTCATTGCGGACCTGAGGTCAAATTCTTTAAGGATCTAAGGGGCGATTATCTGAATGATCCCCTTGCCCATGTTCGTTTGTTCTCCACTCTTCCATCATTGGGTTTAGAGCCAGATGAGATACGTGACATCTTTGGCCGTGCGTTCATAGAGGCGCATGAATTGGCTGCCCGCAAGGCAGGCAAGGCGCGATGGGCGGATAAAAATCCCGAAAACCTATTGTACCTCGACCAATGGCAGCATCTGCTGCCTGGCGGTTTTGTGTTTGTTCATGTAGTGCGTCACCCGCTGGATGTACTTGCCTCGTTACTTGAGATCGGTTTTGCCAAGGCTGTACCGGCAATATTCGAGGACAAGGTTAAGTTTCTCAAGACCTTTGTGGACGAGGGATTGCGATATGAAAAATTGTATCCGGAGACGAGTTTTCGTATCCGATACGAGGAACTGGTAACTGCCCCCACCGCCACATTAAAATCTCTTTTTAACTGGTTAGGTGAAGATTTTGAAGCACAGGTGTTGAATAATTTCAGCCATGCTGAGCGAGGTCGGGGAATAGAAGACCCTAAGGTTGTTACTACTGACAGGGTGCATAACCGAAGTGTAGGGCGTTGGCAGACCGACTTGACTTCAGAGCAGATTGAAATTGCCTTAGCTATTCTAGGGGTATCATTTTCGAGCTATAAAATATGAAAATTCAACTAAGTAATCTGTATGGGTGATAATAAAAAATCCATTATTGTTGTGTTGGGAATGCACCGCAGTGGCACGAGTGTTATGACTCGTGGTTTACAAGCTTTGGGTGTCAATCTTGGAGATAGCTTTTTACCCTCTAAGGAAGATAACCAAAAAGGATTTTGGGAAGATATTGATCTTAATACAATCAATATTGAGATGTTGAGCGCTGTCAATAGTGATTGGCACCATCTCGCTCCGATCGAGTCAATCGATGTGGAGTTATTACAGAAGAAAGGTTATTTTTTCCGTGCAGTGGACTTGCTGCGTCTGAAAGTTGACAAGGTTCCTCTCTTTGCTTTTAAAGATCCGCGTGTGGCAAAATTATTACTTTTTTGGAAAGAGGTGTTTAACTACTGTCAGTTCGACGTGAGCTATGTTATTGCCGTGCGTCATCCCCTGAGCGTAGCCAAGTCATTAGCTAAACGTAATAGTTTTGATGCAGAGAAAAGTCACCTGCTGTGGCTTGGATATGTTGTCGCGAGTTTATCAGGCACCGTTGGTGAAAGGCGTGTATTTGTTGATTATGATCGTCTGATGCAATCACCAGATCGTGAGTTGAATCGGATTGCACAATGCCTAGATTTGGAAATTGACCTTACCGAATTACAAAACTATAAAACAGAAATTCTTGATCAAAGTCTGCGACATGCGGTTAATGATTTGAATGATTTGGTGTTGGATGATGCTTGTCCTTTAATTGTTCGTGAGATCTATACTGCTTTGCTTAATGTGGCTTCTGATAAAATAAGTTCTGATGACGTCGGGTTACAGAATAAAATAGCTCAATGGTCAGACGAATTTGATCGTCTTAAATCACCATTTGTCCTAATCGACAGATTATTTACAGCCACTGAATCTTTGGTCGAGCGTGACGGCCAGGTTGTCCGTTTGAATCAGGATGTGGTTGATCGTGATGGCCAGATCGTCCTTCTGAATCAGGTTTTGGCTGGCCGTGATAGGCAGCTCTCTAATTGTCAGCAAATCGTGGTTCAACGTGATGGGCAAATAGCGATTCTAAAAAAGAATCAACAAGAGCAAGAAAAGAAAATTAATCAGATGCATCGTGCTGTTACGCATAATGTTTTTACAAAATTAGGATGTAGCCTGTTTAAACTGAATTTGAGAAAATGGGCTGAATGTCAGTTGCTTAAGAGAGAAATCAAGGCGTTACCTTTATTTGATGCTGCATGGTATTCTAGTCAATATCTAGATGTGAAAATGTCAGGAATGCATCCTTTGCATCACTATTGTTATCTCGGGGTTGAAGAGGGAAGGAATCCTAATCCGTATTTTGATACCCAATGGTACCTGAGTGAATATCCAGATGTCGCCTATAGTGGTATAAATCCCCTGTACCATTATCTGAAACATGGGGTTGAAGAGGGAAGGAATCCTAATCCGTATTTTGATACCCAATGGTACTTGAAAGAATATCCGGATGTAGCCCGTAGTGGTATGAATCCACTGCTGCATTACCTGCAACATGGAGCGGCAAACGGGAACAACCCCGGCCCGTATTTTGATACCCAATGGTACCTGAGTGAATATAAAGATGTAGCCCAGAGTGGTATGAATCCACTGCTGCACTATCTTAAGCACGGAGTAGATGAGAAGAAAAATACCAACCCCTGTTTTGATACTCAATGGTACCTGAGTGAATATCCGGAAGTAGCTCTTAGTGGTGTAAATCCCCTACTGCATTACCTGAAGTACGGAGTTAATGAAGGGAAGAATCCCAGTCCCTATTTTGATACTCAATGGTATTGGAGTGAATATCCTGACGTTGTCCGTAGAGGGGTGAACCCCCTATTCCATTATTTGAAGTATGGGATCAAAGAGGGAAACAACCCTAGTCCTTATTTTTTCTCTCAATGGTATCTTAGTGAGTATCCGGATGTGGTCCGTAGAAACATGAGTCCATTGCTTCATTATCTGAAGTATGGAGTAGCTGAAGGAAGAAGTCCTAATCCTTATTTTGATACTCAATGGTATTTGAGTGAATATCCCGACGTTGCCCTGAGTGGTATGGATCCGCTGCTCCATTATCTGAAACATGGTGCAGAAGAGGGAAGAAAGCCCAACCCCTATTTTGATGTGCAATGGTATCTTAGTGAGTATCCGGATGTCGTCTGTGGTGGTATAAATCCATTGCTTCATTATCTGAAGCATGGGGCAGAGGGAGGACGTGTGTCATCTGCACCTATTATTCCAGGCTATGAACGGGCAAGAAACGGGGAACTCTCATCAGCTCCTATCATGTCTTTTACTGCAAGCCGATCAGAATTGTTACATTTTGACCTTGTTCTGGTTACATACAATTCATCAAGATGGATTGATAATTGTATGACTTCATTACTCCCTCATGACAAAAATATAACAATTACGATTGTTGATAATGCTTCCACGGATGATACAATTGCTAGATTGGAATTGTATCAGCGCAAATTCTCATCATTCAAGATTGTAAAAAATGAATTTAATTTAGGTTTCGGTGCGGCAAATAATTTAGGAGCTAAAGCTAGAACTGGTAACTATCTATTTTTTCTTAATATCGACACAGAATTGCATGACACAGAAGCATTTTCAAAGTTAAGCAATATCATAACACTATCAAATAATGATGTTGTTGCGTGGGAATTGCGACAGCTTCCATATGAGCATCCCAAGTGTTATGACCCGGTCTCCTTGGAAACCAGTTGGTTTAGTGGCGCTGCAGTGGTTGTGAAACGAGATGCTTTCGAAGAGCTACAAGGTTTTGATGAGAAATTGTTCATGTATTGTGAGGATGTAGATTTGAGTTGGCGGTTGAGAGCCAATGGTTACCGTCTACTTTATTGTCCATCTGTAACGATTACTCATCACAGCTATAGCAAACCTGGAGAAGTAAAGCCGATTGCTCAGCTTTATGGGGTAAAACATAATTATTTTTTGCGGAATCGTTACGGTAATGAGCAAGATATAAAAATTGGGAAGGACTTACTTGTTCGGTTTGCTCGATATGCAAAGGAAAATCTTTCTTCTACTGAATGTGAGGAACTTACCACTACAGAAAAGGAAAGTGCCTATTTTAGAGAGACAAGATGTGAGTCCAATGATTTCTTCGAGCCATTCTTTGATGGATATAATTATGAGATAGCACGTGAAGGAGGGTTTTTTGTCAGCAAAGTATCCCCACAATTTACAAAAGTATCTGTTATCGTAAGAACGATCGGTCGTCTTGATTATTTAGAGAGGGCTATTTATTCAATTGTCAATCAAACATATAGGAATATTGAAATAGTTATTGTTGAGGATGGTTCAAGTATAGCTGAAGATATTGTCTCTAAATTTAAAGATTTCAATATAGTATATAAATCAACAGAAAAAGTAGGTCGTTGCCGAGCAGGGAACATTGGTTTAGAAATGGCTACTGGTGATTTTTTCAATTTTCTTGATGAAGACGATTTATTGTATTGTGATCATATTGAAACGCTAGTGAATGCAATTTCTGACAAACCATATTGTGGGGCTGTTTGGTCTTCGGCATTTTGTGTCTCAACTGAAGAAACAGAAAAAAAAGAGCATTATTATGAAAGGCATTATACCTTGGGACACACAGAAGAACCCGATAATGATTCTATCATGCGGATAAATTTCTTCCCTATCCAGGCCGTTCTGTTTCGAAGAGAATGCTATGAGAAGCTAGGGGGATTTGATCCAGAAATGGACCTTCTTGAGGATTGGGATCTTTGGGTTAGGTATTTTAAACAATATAAATTTTCAAGAATAGCAAAAACTACATCGCTGTATCGTGTGCCATTTAATAAAACTATATCCAAAAAAAGAGAACAACGTATGAAACAATATCATAAGCGCGTTCAAGTGAAAAATCGATAATATGTTTCTCTATAAGCTTGTAAGGAATTCAATCGGTTTTAACAACCAGCGGCGTGATAGCCAGTGGTTATTTAGCTTCTGAGCATGTTAGTATATTGATAATACTGGTTAATCCTGTTTCTACGTTGCTGGGGATTGGTCAAAATTTATAGAGTAATTTGTGACTTGCGACAAACACAAAATAGAGTTTTTTGCGAGCATATCTGTTTATGTTCCCAAAACGACTTGATTATTCCGCCCACCAACTGCTCATGACAAACGATCTGTTTGATTCTCCATTGTTACAACATGAACAATCATACCACTGTGAGAGCTGTGAGTGGTAATATAACAAATCAAGGGATCTCAACAATCAATCTTGCAGGTTACCCTTTAGATATTCCTGTTCAGTAATTATCAAATGAAGCATGCTATGATTAAAAACATAACTAATTATTTTCTTGTTGTTTTGATATTGATATCACTTCTGGCAGGGGCCACCGTATTGTGTTGGTCTTTTGGAGAAACATTTATTGATACTGTCGATAGGAAGGTAGTGTCAATGTATGTTGGCAAGTATCAACATCGTCTTGATAAATCACAGGATATTTTGAAGAAAGATTCTGCAAATGGAATTGATGCCTTAGAAGCTCTTTTGGTCGATCTCGAATCAATTAAAGTAATGGATCGTTTAGATCCTATTAAGCGTAGGTCTTTATCCCTTCTCACAGAGGCTCTGATGGAGGCGAAGTATTTTGAACGTGCCTTGTTTTGGGCTGAAAAATGGGTGGAGTTTGATGAAAATGATTTAAAAGCGCAGGCCATACGGGGCAAATTGGTGAGTTTTATTCCTGGTAGAGAAAAGGAAGGCATTGAATTATTGAAGAACTTATTTAAGAGGGTGCCTGAAGCGGAAGTGGTTGCCAAGACTTATGCCGAGATATTGAATAAACAAGAGAAATATACAGAAGCCTTTATTGTTTTTTCCAGATCAGTTAGTGCAGGTCGGCATGAATATGATGGATCGTGGGTCGTCTATTGGGATCTTGGTGATGGCTTCAAAGAGACAAATAAGAAGAGGTTCAGTCCTGAATTAACTCTCGATAATAGAATTGTATTAAATGTTGAGTTGGATAGTGATGTAAAACGCCTCCGTATTGATCCACCATCCTTTTCAAAGATTTCTATTTTCGATCCAAAACTATTTATTAAGGAAGGAGAAAAAGAGACTACTTTTCATTTATTGGAGAGACCTCTGCAGTTTAACCAAATGACACGGCATGGTGTTTTTCTAAAAACTTCTGGAGGGAATGATCCCTACTTTTATTGGCAGATGCCCGATCCGCCTATTGGTGAAAAACTTGCCATATCACTGGAACTCCAAGTGGGATTGTTTTTTCCTGAGGAAATGATTCAACTTGCCCTCTCTCCTGAAGGAAAGTCTATTGAAGCTGAGCTCTTGGCGAGGGGGGAGAACCTTGAAGTTGAGCAATTGAGATCCATCTGGCAAGAAGAAACGAAGAAAACTTCCAAGACCACCATGGAACAAGCGAACAAAATACTTATTGGTGCTTTAGCACAAGCATACGTGGAAATCTTTTGGAGGAGTGAAGGGGAGGATTTTTCTGAAGAGAAAAAAAGTCGTGCACTCATGGTGTTGAATCAAGCTACAGGGGGAATGGAGTTCAATGTTTTTCTTCCCGTCAAGGGAAAAGCTTCTGAACTACGTCTCGATTTTCCTGATGTTAGGAATGTCTCTTATGTCTTGACTCAATTAGAGTTCGTTCGTGGCCAGCACAAACAGCAGGTTGATGTCGAAAAATTATCCTTTGTTCTGCAAAATAATATTAAAAAGCAAGGAAGCTTTTTTGAAATTTTAGGCTTAGATCCTTATTTTTCTTTTAAAACTCCAGAGTTTGCTTCAAATAGTGACGTTCATGTTATGGGGGTCGTCCGATGAAGGACTGGCAAAAGTATTTATGGCGATGGAGTTGGCTGCTTACCCTCCCCATTACTGTCGTCTTTGTTTATTGGACATGGGCAACCTTGGATCGATATTACACCTTCGGTGTACGTTATAATTCTGCACCCGCGAAAATGACTTTACTTTATGCTGGGGAGTTGGAAGGCTCCCATCTTTTACAAAGTGTAAGGTTAGCTTTTTCTACCAGGAATAACAAAGAGGGCAAAACAGACTCTTTGAGAACAATTAATCTCTTTGTCCCAGAGTCTAATTTAGCAAAATTAGACTCTAATCTACCTCATTCTGGACTTGATGAGTATGTCGAGGGTGGATTATGGGATGGAAAGCGACTTCATAAAGTTAAGGTGAGATACCGGGGCGATTTCTTGCCTCATTGGGGATTCTTTAAAAAATCTTTGAGAATAAAAACTAAGAAAAGTTCTCTTTTTGAAGGGATGCGTGCATTTAATATTAACTCCCCCAAGGGAGCTTTTCAGCTGCATGATTATCTCGCCTATCGATTGGCTGATTACCTGAAGCTTCTGACGCCACATAGCGAGATGGTTCAGTTAACTTTGAACGGAAAGACGCAGGGACTTTATCTTTTATTGGAACAACTAGAAGAGCTCACATTGCGCCGTCATGGTCGGATGCCTGGTGATATGTATGCTGGTGAATTAATTGGGAAAGATTCTTATGCTGGGGTGAACCAACAAGTTTTCGACCATCCTGGCCTGTGGAAAAAAATTTCCATAAATAATCACTATCCAGAGTCTTCACACAAACCATTGGAATTACTTGCTCAGCTTGTCAATGCACCTTCTTCAGAAGAAATTCAGGATCAGTTGAGTAATTTGCTCGATCTGGAGGCGTGGGCTAGGTTTAGTGCTTTTGAGACGCTGGCGCAGACTTTTCATTACGATGAAACACACAATTGGCGTTTGTATTATGACCCTATGCTCAGTAAATTTGAACCCATAATTTGGGATCCAATTGCATGGGTTGAGTGGCCTACTGGTTCGGGTAAAGATATATCCTTTGAGGTGATCAGGACTAAACTTCATAAAGCATTATTCAAAAATGCGGATTTTTTGCGTATCCGACAGAATGTTTTGGAGGAATTCTTTAAGAGTGGTCTTGATAAAAAATTTTTAAGTGAGACAGATCAAGTTATTGCCGCTATTAAACCTGTTATCGCCAATGATCCCAACTTGCACTATTCCCAAAAGAGAATTGAGTCCAGGATGAGAGAGAGAAGGCTGCACATTGAAGAAGTCTTTGAAGATGTGCAGGAACAGCTTTTGTTACCCCCTGGGCAAGTATCTTTTTCGCTGAATCCGGAGGGGGTTAATTTCCTGATTACCGGACGAAGACCTGTTAACCGAACGTTTTTGATTTACGAACAACCATTAAAA
Organism: Desulfocapsaceae bacterium; assembly: GCA_028697885.1. GTDB lineage: Bacteria > Desulfobacterota > Desulfobulbia > Desulfobulbales > Desulfocapsaceae > UBA2270. Next base: position 19,355 of record JAQVER010000012.1, on the reverse strand, counting down.
GGGGATATTACTGCGACCCTAAATTATTGGGAAAATGGCAGGAAGATTGAGAAGGATGTGACGGGCGGGTTAAATGTTCGCGGAGTACGTCTTGAGTTGGACATTCCTCTCATAAGTGGGATGAAAATTAAAGAAGAAGAATCGGTATTTCAAAATCACCTTGAAATTTTACCTGGTTACTATGAACTGAAAATTTCAGGTGTTCCTATAGAAAATAAGTTATATGAAATTTTGGTTGACAGAGGCGGAGACCAACAAGAGCATGCCAACCTTGAGAAAAGCATTCAACGATATTCTTTTAATGATCTTTATGAAATTGTACATTCGCAACCGTTGAAGATTGCAACTCGCTGGAAAGGGGATATTGAGGTTGCCGGTGTACAAGAAATTTTTAGTGAGTTAATTATAGAGCCTGGGACGACACTCCATATGAAACCTGGGGCGACCATTATTCTACATAATCGCTTGCTTGCCGAAGGGACTGCCGAAAAACCCATTCGTTTTTTGCCTGCGAGTGAGGGGCAAGAACCTTGGGGGGCTTTGGTCTTGAAAGGAAGTGGCGCTAATTCTTCTCGCATCTCTTATAGTGAGTTTGCTGGAGGGAGTGGACTGAAGGGCGATCTCTTTGAATATACTGCCATGTTGTCTGTACATGATGTTGATGGCGTCGAGGTGAATAATTGTCTGTTTCGTGACAGTCACCTTACTGATGATATGGTACATGTTGTATACTCTCAGGTTCATGTTAGTAACTCTCGATTTGAACGGGCATTGATGGATGCTCTTGATATTGATATTAGTGATGCTGTGATACAAAGTTGTTATTTTGTCGATAGTGGTAATGATTCCGTTGATCTTATGACCAGTAATGTAATTATTACTGATACTACAATCGAAAACGCTGGTGATAAAGCAGCCTCTGTCGGCGAGGGGGCTCGCTTGCTAGCCATTAACAATATATTTCGAAATAATGTGATTGGAGTACAGGCCAAGGATGGTTCGGTTGCGTCCCTTTATAACCTTGATTTAACAGATAATGGTCATGCTTTAGATGCTTATAAGAAAAACTGGCGTTACGCAAATGGTGGAAAGATTTATCTCTATAAGAGCCGTGTTATTGGGAACAAAAAGATGATTACGGCAGACAAAAAATCAAAAATATTTGTTTACGATAGTTATATAGATAAACCGATTGAATCTACCCCGAAAAGAATAAGTCTTGCAGATTCAGTTGACACTGGAGACGCAACTAAGGCAAAAGAGAAAAAACTACACCGTAACAAGAAAGAAGTTGAGTATCTGAAAAATTTTGATTCGCGGTTCTGGGAACGGATTGACCCCGCAAGAAGAGGAGCGTTGAACGTTGCAAGCCACTAAACTCCACTTCTCTCGTTTCGAATTCAAATATGTGCTACCTCAAGATCTTCGCCAGGAATTGGAACGAGAGCTTAAATATTTTTTGGAATTTGATCCTTATGTACTAACACAGCCTAAACATCAGTATTTCGTACGCAGTTTATACTTTGATGACCCGTTTAATACATGTTTCCGGGATAAGGTTGATGGACTTCACACTCGCTCAAAATTCCGAGTACGTACTTACACGGATGATCCTTCTGATGGTACTCCCCAGTTTATGGAGATCAAGGGACGGTACAATAATCTGGTTCTAAAAAATAGAACGCCTCTTGATAGTCATAATGGAATTAAGTACGAATCCGGAGATCTTCTTGTAAGCACATTGCTCCGTATTATGTCTCAGGGCGATGTTCGCAGAAAATTTGAGTATGACTTGTACCGGAAGAGATTGCGTCCTGTCGCCCTTGTTGATTATGTAAGACGGCCCTATGTCAGCCGTTTCGATCCGGAATTTCGACTGACCTTTGACAGCGAATTACGTGGAACAATGACTCGTTCTCTTTTCCCGGGGACCGGTTCGTCTCAGCCAAGGCGCTTGCTCCCTGGATACACTGTAATGGAGGTCAAATTTCGTCGACATATTCCCTCTTGGTTTCATCACTTAATTCAAGCTTACGAACTTCGCCGTGTCTCAGTTTCTAAGATCTGCCATGCCATGGTGTCTCTCGGAATAGAAGCGGATCTTTGATTAATTTAAAAATATTGATGAGGATGTTATGGAAGATCAGTTATTAAATGCTGTTGGCAGTATGTTGACTTACTCGTACCAGGAAATGGTTTTGAATGTTGTTCTGGCAGCTGTCCTCGGTTTTGTGCTTGCCTCTGTTTATCGTTATACCCATAAGGGACTCTCGTATTCCCAGTCTTTTACCCAGACTATTTTCTTCGTTTCAATTATTGTCGCCATTGTCATGATGGTTATTGGTTCTAGCTTGGCTAAAGCATTTGCCCTGGTAGGGGCTCTTTCGATAATTCGCTTCAGGACGGTGGTCAAGGATACGCGTGACATCGCCTTTGTGTTTCTGGCTTTGGCAGTAGGAATGGCAGCTGGTACTTCCAATTATTTCCTCGCCTTGGTAAGCACATTTTTTGTGTCATTTCTCGCTCTTGTAACTTATAAATTTAATTTCGGAGCCCTTTACAAAAGTGAATTCATTTTACGCTTTACCTTTGATCAGAACTCTGACAGCGCAGCATACCTTGAAATTATTCAGGAGTTCAGTAAGCGTTCCAACATGCTTCATATTGAGCCATCGGGAGATAGGCGGACACTGCGATTGACCTATGATATTGTTTTGAAAGAAGATACTACAGCCGAAAAAATGACTATTGCCTTGGGCAACGTTGAAGGAATGTCTGAAGTCGTTTTGATTGCTGCAAAAAGTGATGTCGATTATTAAAATTGTATATTTAAACGGTTTTATTGTAACTGAAAATGGAGAATTGACCTGTTGAGTTTATCTGAAAATCATCTTTGACAAACCTGTGTTTGTGAGAGTCGAGTGTAAGTTTGTTTTTATAATCAGTGATGCGCCCAGCTGCAAGAGAAGTTGTATCCTTGTGGTTTCTTAAAAAGCTGATAACCCCTTACAACAGGCGGTCTGAAAGTCCATTTCCGACTGAGGCAAAACAGTAGTGAACGCCAAAAAAGAAAAGGGGTTTCAGTGAATCACTGAAACCCCTTATCCTATTGGTGCCTAGAGCGGGAGTCGAACCCGCACGGGCGCAAGGCCCACGAGATTTTAAGTCTCGGGTGTCTACCAGTTCCACCATCCAGGCGTGTGCTTGTTTTTACCACAGGGAGGTTTTGTTTGTCAATCGGCAAACACTGACCCTCTGTTAAGAGATTCCTGACGGCTTCACACCTGCTGGTGAAAGAAAGCTGGCACTGGCAATTTTTCACATTCCCTATAAAAAGATAAATGTTAGGTGCGAATTGGTGTCAGGTGAGGTAGCATGTGAACTAACTGGAAGAATTGGATAAGGGATTGTATGTGTTTTTTTGAAAGAAGTTGACAGTTCCTTTTGTCGTTTTTATTATCCAGAGACTTTTTTTAAAGATATTCTGAAAGCTTGTGCTATCTGAGATGGCGTTTGAGCAGGGTGAAGTCAGTATGCAACGAAATCCCGTGGAAAAATTAGGAGAGACAGGCCTCTATATGCTTCAGGATATGGGGCGTATGGGCCTTTATCTTTTGCTGGCGCTTAAAGGAGTGTTCAGGCGTCCTTTCCGGATGGCCGAGTTCATGCGCCAGATGCATTTTATCGGTGCCGGTTCCATGATGGTGATCTTCTGTACTGCGGCTTCCACAGGTATGGTGCTGGGGTTGCAGGGTTATTACTCACTGCACAAATTCGGAGCGGAGGGGATGCTTGGCTCTGCCGTATCGCTTACCCTTATCATGGAACTCGGGCCGGTCCTGACCGCCATTATGGTGGCCGGGCGGGCGGGTTCCGCCATGTGCGCCGAGCTTGGCATCATGCGGATCTCGGAGCAGATTGATGCCCTTGAATGCATGGCAGTTGATCCCTTTCGCTATCTGATCAGCCCAAAATTTCTGGCCGCGCTCGTTTCTATTCCCCTGCTGACGGCCCTTTTTGATGTGGTGGGTATTGGCGGCGGCTATATTGCCGGAGTCCATCTCATGGGGGTGAATCCCGGTAGTTATCTGGAGGGGATGCGCACCAGCGTAACCAACCATGATATCCGTCTGGGGGTGATCAAGTCCTTTGTCTTTGCTTTGCTGGTGGTTTGGATCTGTACAGGACGCGGTTATTTTATCTATCAGATCCGCGGGGCCGGTTTCGGGGCTCAGAGTGTCAGCCGGGTGACCACCCAGGCCGTGGTCTTTTCCTCTATTTCGGTGCTTATCTTTGACTATCTGTTGACAGCGGTCTTGTTATGAGCCCTTACGAAATAACTATCGCCGCTGGCACTGCTACATTTTGGACTAATTTCGGTACGGATCATTATGCCGGTTATGGTATTTCAATGATGCAATTCTTTTTGGACGACGGCGTATGAGTGAATTTGCCATAGAATTCAGAGATGTGACCAAGTCCTTTGCCAAAAAGGATGGGGGGCGGCAGATAATTCTTGATCATGTGAATTTTTCCATCCCGGTTGGCAAGACTACCGTCATTGCCGGCGGCAGCGGCCAGGGAAAAAGTGTTACTTTGAAGTTGATCCTTGGCCTGATGCCGGTTGACAGCGGCCGGATTTTGGTTGGAGGTGAAGATGTGACCGGGCTGCGGGGACGTTCCCTTGAACAATTGCGCACTCGCTTTGGGGTACTTTTTCAGGGCGCGGCCCTCTTCGATTCCTTGAGTGTTTACGAGAATGTGGCCTTGCCACTCAGGGAGCGAACCCGCAAGTCGGATAGTGAGATCCGTGAGCAGGTCATGGCCATTTTGACTCAGCTGGAGCTGACCGGTCATGAGGAAAAGTTTCCTGCCCAGTTGAGTGGCGGCATGCGTAAGCGGGTGGGGCTAGCCAGAGCCTTGCAGTTGAAGCCGGAGATTATGCTTTTTGATGAGCCTACCACTGGCCTTGATCCGGTTATGACTCAGGATATATATAAGCTTTTTGCCAGAACCCAGGATCAAGTTGGGTACACAGCGGTGATTGTCAGCCACGATATCCCCAAGGTGTTAAATCTGGCGGATCAGGTTATTGTTTTAAATAATGGGAAAATTGATGTATTTGCCAGCCCTGAGGCTCTGCAATGGTCGCGGGAACCGCATATCCGTCAGTTTGTGGAGAATACAATGGGTGAAATTTATCAGAGTCATCTGGTGGAACAATGAAACAGAACGGTCTTGAATTATTTGTCGGTCTTTTTATGGTGCTTGGTTTTCTGGCCTTTGGGTATCTGGCCTTACAGCTGGGGGAGGTCTCGATTCTAAGTGCGGGAAACAGTTATGTGGTCAATGCCGAGTTTGACAATATCTCCGGGGTGAAGAAGGGTGCAGCAGTCCAGATCGCCGGAGTGGTGGTGGGGCAGGTCCAACGCACCTGGCTTGGCAAAGATGAATTGGCCCATGTGGCTCTGCAAATTGATAAAGGGGTAAAAGTTCCCGTTGATTCCATGGCCTCGGTTAAAACACAGGGGATTATTGGTGATAAGTATATTCAACTGACTTTGGGTGGTGATGATAAACTCTTTGTTGCAGGGGATGTGATGACCGATACCGAGTCGGCGGTTGATCTGGAGTCGCTGATCAGCAAGTTTGCCTTTGGCAGTGTAGAAAAAAAATAAGGCCGCTGGTAAGCGTTCACCTGTTATCATTTTCAACAACCTTTCTCAATGTCCATTCACAGCTGTTTGCAGAAGATTCACGATGGCGGCACGCTCAGTTACGAAAGTGCGCTGGCGCTGGCGCGTGATTCTGGCCTGAGCGAGTTATGCCGGGCAGCGGACGGCCTCTGTCGTTCTTTTCATGCCAGCTCTTTTGATCTCTGCTCCATCATCAACGCCCGTTCCGGACGTTGTTCGGAGGACTGCCGCTATTGCGCCCAGTCCGCCCGCTATCCTGCGGCCATTGACAGTTATGAGCAGATAGATACCGCTACGGCCCTGGAACAGGCCAGAGAAAATGACCGGGCCGGGGTGCGTCGCCTCTCTCTGGTCACGGCTGGCCGTTCTGTTAAAAGTGAGCAGCTTGAGCAGCTGGGTGAATTGTATGCCGAGCTTGGCCGGGAAACAGGGCTTCTCTTCTGTGCCTCCATGGGGCTGCTGACCCGCGACAAAGCGGAACGGCTGGTTGCCTTCGGGGTACGGCGCTATCACTGTAATCTGGAGAGCTGCCGGGAGTATTTCCCCCAGGTGTGCACCACCCACACTTGGGAAGAAAAGGTGGAGACCATTCTTCTGGCCCGGGCGGCCGGCATGGATATCTGTTCCGGCGGCATCATCGGCATGGGTGAGACCCTGGAACAGCGCTTGCAACTAGCCTTTGAGCTGCGGGATCTTGAGGTCATGTCCATCCCCATCAATATCCTGACCCCCATTGCCGGTACCCCTTTTGCTGACTTGGAATCAATTCCCTTTGACGAGGTCCTGCGCACCATCGCCATGTTCCGTTTTATCAATCCGCGGGCGGTTATCCGTCTGGCTGGAGGACGCAATCAGTTTGGCACGGAGCAGTATCAATGCTTTGCAGCAGGTGCCAACGGTGCCATCGTCGGCAACTATCTGACCACGGCCGGCAATGGTCTGGAGCAGGATCTGCTTGCCATTGGCAAGATGGGATTCAAGTTTTAAAACAGCTTGTCCGCCAAAATAATTGACCTTCATCGTCATGGAAACCCAAACCCTTCTCAGTTACGACCGCGACCATCTCTGGCATCCCTATACCTCTATGGAAGATCCCTTGCCGGTCTTTCCGGTGGAATCGGCGGCTGGTGTGCGTATCCGCCTTATGGACGGCCGGGAACTGATTGACGGCATGGCCTCCTGGTGGTCGGCAATCCATGGCTACAGCCATCCGGTCCTGGTCCAGGCCCTGCAGGATCAGGCTGCCCGCATGTCCCATGTGATGTTCGGCGGACTCACCCATGCTCCGGCCGTGGAACTGGCAAAGTTACTGGTGGAGATGACCCCTGCTGGTCTGGAAAAGGTCTTCCTCTGTGACTCGGGTTCGGTGGCAGTGGAGGTGGCTATGAAGATGGCCATCCAGTATCACCATGCAACCGGTAATCCCGAGCGCTGCCGTTTCCTCACCATCCGTTCCGGCTATCACGGAGACACCTTTCATGCCATGTCGGTCTCTGATCCGCAGGGAGGCATGCACCATCTCTTTGCCGGCTCCCTGCCCCAATACTTCTTTGCCGATCGTCCCGAGTGCCTGTTCTCGCACGTTTGGGATGAGGGCGATATCGCATCCTTTGCCCGGCTGATCGAGCAGCACCACCAGGAATTGTGTGCGGTGATCCTGGAACCCATTGTTCAGGGTGCCGGAGGCATGCGTTTTTACCATCCCGAGTATCTGCGCCAGGTGCGTCGTCTTTGTGACGCCTTTGGCGTCCTGCTGATTGTCGATGAGATCGCCACAGGATTCGGCCGCAGCGGCACTCTCTTTGGCTGTGACCATGCAGGTATCACTCCCGATATCATGTGTCTGGGCAAGGCCATAACCGGCGGGACCATGACCCTGGCCGCAGTCCTGGCCACTGCCGAGGTGGGGCTGGGTGTGTCTCAGGGCAGTCCCGGTGTCTTCATGCATGGCCCGACCTTCATGGGCAATCCCCTGGCCTGTCATGTGGCCTGCGCCTCCATCCGGCTTCTGCTGGAATCTGACTGGCAGCAGAAGGTGGGGCGGATTGAGCAGCTGCTGGAAGAGGGGTTGGCGCCGTGCAGGGAGCTGGTGCAGGTGCAGGATGTCAGGGTACTGGGCGCCATCGGCGTGGTGGAGATGAAAGAACCGGTGGCTATGCGGGAGATCCAGGCGGCCTTTGTCGAGCGCGGGGTCTGGGTACGGCCATTCGGTCGTCTGGTCTATGTGATGCCGCCCTATTGTATCACGGAAGAAGATCTGCAGACCCTGACCGCGGCCATTGTTGAGGTGGTGGCAGGTGAGGGGTACTCATGAGTCCTGAGTACCAGGAAGAGCTGGCCAGGCTTGCACAGTGCGGCCGGCTGCGTCAGCTTAGGCCCCTGGCCGGTCGCCGGGGCTGTCATGTCCAGTGTCAGGGACGGGAGCTGCTGAATCTGACCTCCAATGATTATCTGGGCCTGGTCGGGAATTCCTCCCTGCTCCAACGCTTTTATGAGGGGATGGATGCGGGGAACCTGCTCGAAGGGTATGGACTGGGCGCGGCCTCTTCCCGGCTGCTCGCAGGCGATACGGATCTGGCCCATCAGCTGGAGCAGGATCTGGCCATGGCCTATGAACGCCCCGCAGCCCTGCTCTTTAATTCAGGCTATCACGCCAATATCGGCATCCTGCCGGCCCTGCTCGGCAAAAACGATCTGATCCTCTCTGACAAGCTGAATCATGCCTCTATCCATGATGGGATGCAGCTCTGCCGGGCTGCCCATAAACGTTTTGCCCATCGTGACTATGAGCAGTTGGAGCGTCTGCTGGCCACCCATCGCCACCGCTATGAGCGGGTGGTGATTGTCAGTGAGTCGGTCTTCAGTATGGATGGTGACGTGGTCGACCTTGGCCGTCTCATTCAGTTGAAAAAAGATTTTGACGCCCTGCTTTATCTGGATGAGGCCCATGGTGTCGGCCTCTATGGGGAGAGAGGGCTCGGCAAGGCGGAAGAGCAGGGGGTTGTGGCTGATATTGATCTGCTGGTGGGAACCTTCGGCAAGGCCCTGGCCTCCATCGGCGCCTTTGTCATCTGCAGCCAGGATATCCGTGACTATCTAGTCAATTACAGCCGTTCGCTGATCTTTACCACGGCCCTGCCGCCGGTGGTGCTCAACTGGACTCGCTTTGTCTTTCAGGAGCAGCAGGCCATGGCAGAACAGCGGCGTCATCTGGCCTCACTCTCCCTCCAACTCCGTCAGGGGCTGCAGCGGCGAGGTCTGTCCACCGCCGGCGATACCAATATCATCCCGCTGATTATCGGCAGTGACCATGAAACGGTACTCCTTGCTGAAACCCTGCAGGATCATGGCTTTCTTATCTTCCCGGTGCGTCCACCTGCCGTTCCGGAAGGTACTGCCCGTTTCCGTCTCTCCCTGACTGCGGATATGGACTGGCAGGATCTGCAGGGGCTCCCGGAAATCCTGGCCACAGAGATTGATCGCTCTTCATCCGTCCCTGGATGTCGCGACACTGGGGCAGGTAAGCGCAGCGCAGCGGAGATTCCGGCACTGCCCGGCGCAGCCATGCGGCAGGGCATTGGGAGCCGGAGATGATAAGTACATGGCTGTATCGGCAGCAGCAGGAGCAACTGATCATTTTCTGCAATGGCTGGGGCATGGATGCCACGCCCTTTCAGCCCCTTGGGGCCGGGGAGTATGATGTCCTCATGCTCTCCGATTATTGCGATCTGGCACTCGATTTTGATCCAGCGACCCTTTTCAGCCAGTATCAGCGTAGCTTCCTCATCTCCTGGTCCATGGGAGTCTGGGCCGGACAGCAGATCTTCCATCCCTGGTCACATTGCTTGCAGGGCTCCATGGCCATCAACGGCACCCTGTGTCCTATCCATGATCAGTTCGGGATTCCGTTACAGCTCTATACTGCCACCCTGGAGCAGTTCAGTGCGACCAGTCGCCTGAAATTTTATCGTCGCATGTGCCGGGAGCGCCAGACCTTGGACACCTTTCTTGGCCATCAGCCGCAGAGATCACTTGAAAGTCAAAGGCTGGAGCTTGCAGCGTTGCAAAGGCAGGTGAACTGTCAGTCGGCAGAAGATTCGATCTATACAAAAGTTCTGATCGCCGGTCAGGATATGGTGGTCCCCGCCGCCAACCAGATTGCCTTCTGGCAAGGGAGAGAAATACGTCGGGTCGAGGGTTCCCACTTTCTCTTTTATGGCTGGAACAGCTGGGATAATCTCGTGGAACCACTGTTATGACTAAAACGAAGGGAATAGCAGATAATCCATGGTCATGACTTTGAATAAGGAAAGGATAGCCCACTGCTTCCGGCAGGCCATGGCAACCTATGATCTCCATGCCACGGTGCAAAAACAGGTCAGCGCTCGGTTGCTGGCACTTGCCGGGCAATTCCCTGCCATCAGCTATGAGCGGGTTCTGGAGGTCGGTTGCTCTACCGGGCTGCTGACTGAGATGCTCTGCCGGCAGCAGCGGGTTGAGACCCTTTTTCTCAATGATCTGGTTCCTGATTTTTCCGCATCGGTCAGGGCCAGGATTCCAAAAGAGAGGATGCCGCACTTCCTGCCATTGTTTGGCGATATCGAAGAACTTCCACTCCCGGAAAGCCTCACACTGGCCATCTCCAGCGCCACCTTCCAGTGGCTGACGGATCTTCCTGGTTTTCTTCATCGTCTGGCCCAGGCACTGGGCAAGGATGGTTTCCTTGTCTTTTCCATCTTTGGCCCAGGCACCCTGGAGGAGTTCAGGGAATTGACCGGAGTGGGGCTTGACTACCGGAGTCCTGAAGAGATTGCCGGCTTGCTGGAGAGGAATTTTATTCTGGAACGGATGGAAACCGAAAAGAACAGGCTGTTGTTGCCGACCCCCAGGGATGTCCTCCAGCATCTTCGGGCCACCGGGGTGGGCGGAGTGGGTGACTATTGTTGGACGAAATCCGGGCTTCGGCGTTTTGAACAGGAGTATCGATCCCGTTTTGGTACTCCTGCAGGTGTTCCTGTGACCTATGCCAGCAGTTGTTTTATTGCCAGAAAAAAATAATCTCCTGATCTATTTGTGGTGAACCTGTCGAACCATAAAACCATAACGAAGAGTGCTGCAAAATCCTCTCTATTCTCAGGTCCTACTCAGATGCAAAGTCCTTTCTGCTCATAGATAAAAACAAAGCGTTTTTCATAAATTTTGGTGGGAGTCCTGAGGTTTGGGCAGGGCCTCAAACACCTGCTTGGCTTTACCGTCCTTGCTGAAAAATCCCCAGAATGCCTCACTGGAGTGATCGCCTGGGATGGTTGCGGCCATTTCCGCTGGTTTCCAGGGGGCGTCAAAGGCCTCGAAACAGGCCAGGGACTGGCTGGAGGAGAAAGGAAAACGTTTGCGGATATCTGACCAGAAGAGCCTCTGTCGTTCCCGGGAAAAGCCCTTCTCTTTTGGGCCGGATGGCATGCCTGTTTCCTTGATCAGCAGCGGTTTGCTGAAGTTCGTTTTGAATTTTTCCACCATGTCAATGACCATGTCCACCCCCTGGGTTGGGTTACTTGCCGTAAACCATTTCTCAAAGACCGGATGAACATTGGGCATCAGCAGGTCGTGGCTGTTGAAAAATTGGCTGTACTCTTTTTCAAAGTAGAGGAAAAAGGGCTCGGAGGTGGTGACGGCCATCCCTGGGCATTCTTTTTTTATCCGCTGCATGGCCTTGTCGACGTCTTGCGGCAGGTATCGTCTGGTGTACAGCCCCTCGTTGCCGACAATAATCGCGCCAATCAGGTCTGGGTACTTTTGGGCGGCCTGAATGACGTTTCTGATCTCCGTCTCGGATGAGGGGTCCCAGATGCCAAGGATGAGCGCCCGAAAGGCAAGTTCATGGGCAATCCGGGGAACGGCTTCCAGACCGCTGGTTGCGGAGTAGGTGATCACACCGTTAAAGAAAGGTCGCAGCAGGGTGAGGTCCTCTCTGATGCCCGCCTCGGTGGCGGCACGTATCTTGCCGCCACCAATGGAAAAGCTGCGGGGGGTATAGGCGATGAACCTGGTCTGCTGAACTAGCTTTGGCAGGGGGGGGGCAGCGGCACTCTGCACTGGCCCCGGCCAGAAGGTGATGACCATAAGAATCAGGATGATGTGACTCATGATTCGGCCATTGATCATGTTGCTTTTTTATCCTCCGCGATGCTGTGCCAAGCTGTTTTGAGCACCTTGCTGGTGGCAGCGCTTACTGCGTCCATTTGCAGAACCTGGGTCAGGATCTCAACGGGTTTAACGCCAGGCAGACTGCTGGTGTAGAGAAGCTCCAGTTTCAGGGTGTCTGCTGTCTCCGGGGTGATGGCCACCACCAGGGGACGGATGTCAAACTCTGACTTCTTGCCTTTCCGGCTGCGGGTGATGGGAAATTCCGTTCTGCCCATGAAGTCATCTATACGGGAAAGCTCTTCTGCTGATAAGGGGCGCGGACAGGTGACGGTATAACTGCTTTGCAGGCTCTGGGGAACCTTGCCCGAGTGCAGGGCCACGGACAACACCGTCAGTCCTGGCGGGAGTTGCCTGTTGAGCTGTGATACCGTGTCCTCAGGTGATTTGAGTGGGGCTGGAAGATCCATGATAAAGTATTCGGCCAGACTTTCAGTGCCAACCGGCAGGGCCAGTCCAAAAGAGATCTTGGGTGAGGGATTGAATCCTTGAGAAAAATGGGTGGTTATTCCCGCCCGGCGCAGAGCCCGGAAGACCAGCTGCAAGAATTCCAGATGGCCGAGAAAACAGATGTCGCCTGTGCGTGAGTAGATAACATTGTACTTGAAATGATCTTCCTCAGTTGCAGTTACGATATGGTTGACAGTTTGACTTGCTGGCGTTGCTGCAGGCGGGACAGCTTGTTTCTCGTCACTCTTTTCTGCCTTTCTGCCATGGACAATGGGCCTGATCTTCTTGAAATCACAGAGGCCGCACTGCTGGCAGCCATTATAGCGGCAGTCGGGAGTATAGATTTCGCTGTGGGCCTTTGCCAGTTCCTCTTGCAGGAAGGTGGTCTCGATGCCGCTGTGCAGATGCTGCCAAGGGAGAATCTCGTCCGGCTCACGCCGGCGCAGGAAGGTGTCAAGGGGCAGGCCGCACTTCTCGCCGGCTGCCCGCCAGATGCTCAAATGAAAGTGTTCAGACCAGCCATCGAGGCGGGCGCCATCCTTCCAGGCCGTCTCAAGGAGTCTGGCAAGTCTGCGATCACCCCGGGAAAAAACTCCTTCCAGAAAACTCTGTTCAGGGTCATGCCATTTCAGGTTGATGCCGCTGCGGGGCAGGGCTCCCTTGATGCGTCTGATCTTCTCCCGGCTCTCATCGATACTGATCTGTTGCGCCCACTGGAAAGGGGTGTGGGGTTTGGGCACAAAGGTGCCAACGCTGACATTGATCTGGCGACGTCCGCGTCCGTCTTTATCGCCCTCCTGTTTGGCCTTTTTCGCCAGTTCCACAATGGCGTCGATGTCTTCTTCCGTCTCAGTCGGCAGGCCGATCATAAAATAGAACTTCATGATTTTCCAGCCCAGACGGAAGGCGTCCCGGCAGGTAGTCAGTAGGTCTTCCTCGGTTATGCCCTTGTTGATGAATCGGCGCAAGCGTTCGCTACCTGCCTCGGGTGCCAGGGTAAATCCGGTTTTGCGTACCCGTTTGATCTGATCCATAACCGATTCGGTCAGGGTGCCCACGCGCATGGAGGGCATGGAGACCGAGACATAGTCAGCTGCAAAATTGTCCATCAGTTGAGTCAGGAGCGGTTCAATACAGGAATAATCGCCGGTGGACAGGGAGAGAAGCGCCAACTCGTCAAATCCGCTGTCACTCAGTGCCGAACGGGCAATGTCCAAGACCTGTTCCGGGCTGCGCTCCCTGACCGGTCGGTAAATGATTCCTGCTTGACAGAAGCGACAGCCCCTTGTGCATCCTCGGGCGATCTCCACTCCCAGGCGGTCATGGACGATCTTGGCATTGGGCACCAGTGGTCGTTTCAGGTGTTCGGTACAGGAAAGATCGGATAAAATTCTGCGCTGAACATGGGGACTGTTGTTCTGCAGAGCCCGGATCTCGGAGAGAGTGCCCTGATCAGTATATTGAGGTTGGAAAAAAGAGGGGATATAGAGTCCCTGGATGGTGGCCAGCCGAGATAACAGTTCTGTTCTTGTGAGGTTGTTCTCTTTGGCCTGCCCTACCATGGTGGTGATCTCCACCAGCGCTTCTTCACCGTCGCCGAGCAGGATAGCATCGAAGAAATCGGCAACCGGTTCCGGGTTCATGGAGCAGGAGCCGCCGCCAAGGACAAGGGGGGATGATTCATCCCGGTCTTTGGACCACAGAGGAATTCCGGCAAGGTTGAGGATGGTAATAATATTACTGTAGCACAGTTCATAGGGCAGGGTGATGCCGATGATGTCAAAGTCGGCCAGGGCATGGTCTGATTCCAGCGACGTAAGAGGAGTTTGTCTCTCCTGCAATAATTTCTCCATGTCCCGATCCGGGCAGTAACTCCGCTCTGCCAGCACCCTTTCCTGGCCATTGAGAATGTGGTAGAGGATCTGCAGGCCCTGATGGGACATACCAACTTCATAGAGATCAGGGAAGATGAGGGCGCAGCGGACCAGGGCCTGGTCCCAGTCCTTAATGATTGCATTATATTCATGCCCCAGGTAACGACCTGGTTTGGTGACAAAAGGAAGAAGTTTGTTTCGAGCTATTTTAGCTTGCATGGGGGAGTCTTCAGAAAATTGTTTATGGTACCATTGAAAGGGACTGCCGGTCTGGTGTCTGTCTCTCGTATCTATATTTCATCTGCAGATTTACTGGAAATAGGTTGACTTTACAAGGGCGGATAATGTATTCAAGTTAAAGATGTATTTGTTCGAATAAAAATAGTATGTTATCTTGAATAAGGGTTACATGTATGAAAATTAAAGGTCGTATCATAAATTTGTTATTTCTGCCATTTTCCTTGAGCCGGCAGAGACGTTGCCAGCCTCTGTCAGCCAGACTTCCCAGGGGGCATGATATGCGTCAAGCTATCCATCTTCTTATATTGGCTGTTGTCGTTTTTCTTGCCTTGCCTGTTGTTCAGAGTTGTGCTGAAGAGAGTGGCGCCCTGCTTGAAAATATTTCCTTTGACCGGGAAAGCAGTAGTCGAGAAACCATCACCTTTAAACTCAATGGTCCATATCTCCCTCAAATATTCGCCATTCAAGGAGAGTCGCCTAAGGTTGTTTTTGATTTTTATGATACCCGTCATTCCTCATCGGTTAAAGGGGTGATGAAGAGCAGGGGAAATCTGGTCTCGGCAATCAGAGTGGGGATGCATACTGCCCCCCGGCTCAAGACCAGGGTTGTTCTTGATCTCGTTCCTGCAGGTGACTATGACTTTTCTCAGGATTTTCTGGAAAAAGATAACAGCTTGATTATTACGATTTTTCATGCCGGGAAAAAGGAGACTAAACAACAACGTGAACAGCCCGTCGAGAAGACGAAAAAAAGTGATTTTGTTCCTGCAAAAGTTACTCCTTCTCTTGAAAAGGTGAAAAAGGAGGAAGCCTCTATTGCGCCTGTGGAAAAGAAAAAAATTGCACCTCCCGTTGCTGCACCTCCCGTTGCTGCACCTCCTGTTGCTGCACCTCCCGTTGCTGCACCTCCCCTTGTTTCCGAAAAAAAACCATTGCTTCCTGCGCCATCACAACTTTTGATCCATTCTATTTCCTATGAGCAAACCCCTGATAAAGGGGAAAAGATAGTGTTTCAATTGAGTGGATTTCATCCCCCTGTGATCTTTGGTATTGAAGAGGGGATACCTAGTATCGTCTGCGATTTTATGGATGCAGTTCTTGGGGAGAACGTGCCGGAGGTCATACCTTCAACTGGTAAATTTGTTAAGCAGATTCGGGTGGAAAAGAATGTGAATCCTCACAAGATTAGAGTCGTGCTGGAGTTAGTGCCGAATCGACATTATGACTTGGAACAGGTATTTTTTAAAGAGGAGAATTTGTATGTCCTTTTTGTAAAATCCTCTGATGTTACAGATACAGGGAACAGTGAAAAGCCATGAGGAATCGAGCAGCTATACCGTCAAAGCCTGAACGGATTGCAGGTCTTGATTTTGAGGTCCTATGTTACCGTTGAAAGAAGAGATCCTGCATGGCATTTATGATGCCTTTGCTGAGTGGTCGGCAGGATTCACCTTTGCCTGTAAAGAAAACTGTGCGGTCTGCTGTACCCAGAATGTGACCATTACTGCCGTTGAAGGAGAGGTTGTCCATCGCTGGATTCGGGAAAAAGGCTGTGAGTTGTGGCTTGCCGAAAGCCTGCAGAAAAAAGGTGCCACCTCTCGTCCCCGGATGACCACCAATGACTTTGCCGGCGCTTGCCTGCAGGGCGAGGAAGGACAGCCGGAACAGTATGGAAATATGTCTCCCTGTCCTTTTCTGGAGAATCGTTGTTGTCGGATCTATGAAGTGCGGCCCTTTTCCTGTCGTTGTTTTGCCTCTGAACAGAGTTGCTCCTCCGGCGATTCCGCTCTTCTGCCGGAGTACTATCTCTCAGCATCCACTGCTGTTATGCAGATCATTGAGCATCTGGGACAGGGAGAGTATTGGGGTAACATGCTTGATGTCCTCGCAGCCCTTTGTGACCTGCCGGAAAACAAGAGATATGCAACGCTGCTTCCAGCTTCTTTTGCGGATCAGTCCCGGGTCCAGCTGGTCAAAGCAAAACCTTTACCAGGTTTTTTGTTGCTTGAGGATGAGATGGAAAAGGTGGCACCGCTTCTGGAGGCAATCTTCACCCGGAAAGTTGGTGGAAAATCAGTGGAGTCGATATTGAATGGCAGGTGAGAAAGGAGGAGCTGCAGCAGAATAGCCAGAGTTTGCAACTGTTGTCCTAAAGAAGCTCCTGGGTCACATAGTCTGCTGGTACCTTCAGCTTGAAATTGGCTGCAGAAAAAGAGCGATCGGTAAGGATTTCTGTAAAATCGATTCTGAGCTGTGAGCCGTATGGCAAGTCGCTGATGGTGATCCTGCTGACCGGCGCACAGTCACTTTGTTGTTCATTCCGGCGATCGTAGGAGATGGTGGCAATAGTTTCTCCCTCACTATCCACCAGGATTCGTGCTAGAAGTTGTCTTGTCGCCGGTTGAATCAAGAGATGACTTTTGTTCAGGGACACCCCTTCCTGATTGCGTATCGTAATCCAGACACCTCGCCCAGAACTATCTTGATGGATTGCCTCAATCGTTGCTTCCTGCTCATGGAGTCGTCCTGTCAGCCAATAGCCCCAGCTCTCAGAGAGTAGAGAGTCAGGGATTTTGTATCGAGTGGCCAGAGCGCTGATCTTGCCGATGATGTGTTGTTTCAAACTTGTATTGATCGACTGAAAATCCTGGCCGTTGCTGACCAAGGCGTAAAAAGGTTGTCCCAGAGGATTCAGTATTACGAATTTGACTGAAGTGGGGAGCTTTAACTGGAGGAAGCCCACGACGGCTCGATCTTCTCCAGGGGTGTCCCAGAAAAGCGTTGTCTTCGCGTCCAGACTAGAGAAACAGGCGGCGTCCCGCTCTTGCATTGCCTTAAAAGTCTGGGTGATGAGCCCCGTCTCGCTGTCAGCTACAGGGCTGGTCCAGGGCTTTCCGGCACAGCCCTGTATGAGCAGGACCAGTAGGGTCAGAATGAGCCTGAATAGAATTTGGCGTTCCTGAACTCTAACCACCTTATTTGATTTCATCGATTTTTTGCTGTATTTTTTCTTTCAGGTTCTGCTCTTTGAACAGCTCTTTGGCTCTACGATAAGCATTTAATGCTTTTTTCTTTTGACCGGATGTTTGGTAGACATCTCCCATATGTTCTTGAATGTAGGGGTCGTCGGGTTCAAGGGCTATGGCATGTTCTAGTTCTATTTTGGCCTTTTCCAGATCTCCCATGCGAAAATAGACCCAGCCAAGACTGTCCAGGATATAACCATTGTCCGGTTTAAGGCTGATGGCTTTTTTTATGTACTCCAATGCCTTTTCAAGATGAACATTGTTGTCAGCCCAAGTATATCCAAGATAATTTAAGGCCTCCACATGGTCAGATTGTAGTGCAATTACTTTTTCCATGGTGGAGATGGCTTCGTTCTGTTTTCCTTCCTGCTCCAGTAGAAGCCCGTATTCAAAAAAGAGTTGCACATTCTCCGGGTAGCGTTCGATTCCTTTTTTCAGGATTTCATGGCCGCTGGCCAGTTGGTTCTGATTTACATAGATACCTGCCAGAAGGCTGTAGTAGAGGGGTTGGCGGCGGCTTGTGCTCTCGATTAATTTCTTGAGAAGGGTGATCGCTTCCGGCGCTCTTTTCAGTTCACTTAGTATCTTGGTCTGCAGGGCAATACTATTTTCAAATTCTTTGTCGTCGTGGCTTATTCTCCTGAGATGTGCCAGCGCCGCCTCTGGCTTGTTTTGTTCATAACGAATTACTGCCAGCATGTATCGGGCCGCAGATGATTCTTCCCTGGCCAGGATCTTTTCCAGCAGGACATTGGCCTTGTCAAAATTCTGCATGCGAATAAGTATTCGGCTTGAGATAAGATCAATATTAGTGGGGTTGCTGCTCAGGGCGCGAATGTTGGTAAGTTCATCCAGGGCTTTTTGCTCCTGGTCGATGAGAAGGAGGGCATGGACGCGGCCAAGGGCTGCCTGCTCGTTCCCAGGATCTTTCTTGAGAACAGATGCATACAATTGTTCAACCCGTTTATATTGCTCGCGCATGCCATAAAATTCGGCCATTTCATAGACCAACTCTGGAGACCAGTTTAAGGCAAGAATTTTTTCATAGAGGGTTGCGGCGGTGTCATAATCAGCTGATTGAATAGCAAGACGAGCAAGATAGAGGAGGGCGAAGTACGAGTTCGGATCTTTGACCAGAAGAAGCTTGATCGTTTTCTCTCCTTCTTTATAACGACCCTGCTGGCTATAGAGGTAGCCAAGACGCAGCCTTACGGTACTGTTGTCTGGGGCAAGTTTAAGAATTTTTTCGTAAATCAGGATAGCTTCATTTATGTCGCCTGAATTAATATCCAGACGTGCAAGAAGCAGTTGACTGTCAATATCATTCGGGTTCTTCTTAATGGCCTCCCTTAACCATTGAGCCGCTGACTGTTGTTTCCCCATCTTGATAAGGAGAACAGGAAGCTTTTTGAGGATATAGTCAGCATCCGGGTCACAGATGAGGGCCTTTTCATAAGCCTCTTGAGCCTCACTGTATTTATTGTTACTTTCAGCGTGGCTTCCCCAAAGAAAATAAAAATAGGAACAGGCAAGATCGGTACTCTCACCTGTCTCATCCTGTGATTGTGGTGGAGCAGGAGCAGGAACAGAAGGGATTGCAGGAGCAGGTGACAGTTCCTTGCCGGCACAACTGGTCAGCACTGTCTGCAGCAGGCTGAGAATGCACAGGAGGCAGAGTGCATAACGGCTGATGAGGGTTGTCTTTTTAGGCATTCTGAATCATGTTGTGCAACAAGGGGGTGACGGCCTCCAGCACAGCTTGATGGACGGTATCAATGGAACCAGAAGCGTCAATGCGCTGAATGTAAGGGAGTTCCAGACTGTCAAAGATAGCGGCTACTTGTTGCAGACTCGCCTCCTGTTCAAAG
>JAQVER010000165.1 GCA_028697885.1 Desulfocapsaceae bacterium | reverse complement strand
GGATACCATTAATAACCGTAGTTCCAAACCGACGGTTAACCTGATCTCTTACCCCTTCTTTAAAGCGATTGTCGGTCATACCCGGTCCGCTAAGGTAAGATTTCAATTTGTTAATATCATTAAAGAGAAGGGTTTTAATCTCTTCTTCACTCTGTGCACGTTCATACGGCTCACGACGGATACCAATAGAACCAAGAACTGCTTCGGCAGTCGATGGATCAATTAGAAATTCCCTTTTGATTGTATCACCTATATATGAGTGCATCCGACCTGATGGTATTTGTGTTAAACTTGGATGGAAGACTACCATTACTCTCTCCTTTGCAAATGAGCATAACTGCAACATAATGCTTATGTTAAAACTTCTAAACACAGTATAGCGAAATTTTACATAAAAGGGAAATTAAATTTCCCCTCTCCCCTCTTTTAATACTACTTTGAATTTACAGGGTAGTTAAATTGATTGGGAAAGGGTTGCAATATTCGTGGAGCTAATGGTTTTAACCGCTTCATCTAGCGTTTGTTTAGAATCAACACTGGCAGCGATCGAAACTATTTCATCCATCTTAGAATTTGTATATCCTAAAGCCGGGCCGACTCTGCCCAACATTTCAGCTGCCTCTTGTTTGGATTGCTCTCCATACATATGCAATAACTCATCATACTGTGATTGAGACATATGATCAGGCTTTAGTTCACCAGCATAAAAGAGAAGTTCCTCTTTTACATAATTTGCCAAGTCAGGTTTTTCAATTGAAGAGTGCTTTAAATCATATCGACCTGTGTATGTATCACCATTACCAAAATCAACTTTAAAATCACACTTATCATACCCTTCCTTCGGGGCTGTTTTGCTCATCTCCCCCATATACTGATTAACATCTTCAAAGTTTGTAAATGTTTTAGCAACGCATAAATGTGATGGTCCTTCGGCCCTCTTAAAATAAATATCTAAAGGACTTTTTTCTGCTTCATCACCAATCCTCTTGAAGCGATCATCCAACTTTTTAATGTCATCGTCTTCGGCATACCACATTTTTAGATCTTTGTCCCACTTCGCCCCAAGTTGCTTCGCTTCATTCTTTTGTTTAAAGGAAACGTCGTAATAAACTTTTTGTTTGGTCTCGGTGCTATTGCTCGTGACTGATTTTGATTTTTCTTCATCAATTTTAATTTCGAGACAATCTTTGGTCAAAAACTGTGTTATTTTTACCGCATCAGCAGCAGCTTTAAATACCTCATTAGGTTTGTCTTGTAATATCTTGACCCAGCTGGCAATGTATGAAATATGATTGCCTGGATCATAATCAAGAGACAAATCGGAACAAAGCATATACGATGCTATTTCAGCTCTCAACTCTTCTTTTGCATATTCAGGTGTACCAAATAAGTTTTTTAGATCTCTATCTAATCTTGATTCATGACCGGTCCAGTGACCAAGTTCATGGAGTGCAGTAGAGTAATACCCCATTTCACTACCAAATTGTTCTTTTAACGGAAGGGTAATGTCATCTGTAGACGGACGATAGAATGCTCTTCCCTGCTCTACGTGATGAATTATCGCACCTGAGCCATTGATGATTTTTTCGGCCATCTCAATCGCACTAAAACCATCTTCAAGTGGTTTTTCAAACACGATTTCTGGCATACCGTCAATTTGCTGTGCATTAAAAACTGTTGAAAAAAAGACTTCAGCATGCTCTAAAGGAACCGTAACCTTAATAGGATTCCCGTTATCATCAAAAACCTTATTGCCCTCTTCGTCAGTTTTATCAACAACTTCTGAGAACTTCCAATATTGGATGGTAGTCCCTTTTTCACCAGTTCTTACTTGTGCACCCAATGATTTTGCTTGTTTATACGTAAGCCAACGATTATCATTATATCCACGTTCTTGAGCTTCAATTAAAAGATTTAAAAGATTTATCCCCTTGTATCTCGCCTTAGATATTGGGTTAATAGGGCGAACCGTTGCCAGTTCGCTTGCCTTCCATGGTCTGATCCATGGGGCGGTACCATTATTCAGTGACGCAATAATTTTTTCCGCAACCTTTTCTACATAAGATTTAGTTTGTTGCTCTTCGGATTTATTCATTGCCATGATCAGCCTTCTTGCTCGACCGCTTCTTTTGCATCCTGCTCGCCAATTGCATCCTCTTCAAATGCACCCAACTCTGCGGCTTCGTCATTTGTGACTTTGATCGGTGTAACTTCTTCCATAATTGTTGCTCCTCTTTATTTTACTGTTAGTGCAGTATAACACAAATTATCATAAAAGGGAAATTAAATTTCCCCTTTCCCTCTTAATTAACTACTTTTCTGTAAATCGGTAGTGTTAGACTATATTCTGTATTAAAATTTGGCTTGCCTCCTCTTTCCCGATGCAGTACGTTGTATCAAAATACATTTTTGCTTCATCCGGAGATATATCAAATTCTTGAACTGCTTCCAGTGGCGACTTTATCCATTTGTTCAGCCTGGCAACTTCCACATTCAATGCTTTCATGAAGTTTGTAGAGAACTTAAAGTGTAAATTCCCATTTTTGAAAGCCTTTACCTGCATAAAAGGTTTCCCATCACCAAACGTAAATACATTTTTGCAGCTCGGAAACCAATCAAAATCCGATGGCCTATCTCGCGTAATAAAGCCTAAATTACCTGCAACAGCAATGATATCTATCAATAAAATAGCTGCATTCTCACTGAGCCCTCTTACGCTTCTGTAGGATGATGTATCAAGCGCTGAATAAAAATGATGCACAATTTGGTAATCGAGCAAATAGTGGCTCATCTCTTCCCTCATATAGCGCCATCCATCCTTAACCATTCGTTTATTTGACTTATAAAGGTGGATATTTTCTGAAGACGAAAGTTGATAATATAGATCCAACATCTGTTTTTCGTAATACTGATTGGCATTTTTTATTGCCCAAATCACAATTCCATATGCGTTACTAGAAGTAAAGTCTACGCTTGTATGGCTTGTAAGAGTTTCTAACAAAGAATTGCGGCTACGCTCTGTCAATCTGTCGGTTATTGTATTAAGATTGGAAAAAAGTTCTTTCCAATATAAATTTTTAACCCCTTCAATCTTCTTTGACAACCCCTCTTTAACACCCTCAATGGATACTCCCAGCTCACTGATCAACTCCATATCAAGTTCTGATATCTTTCTATAGTTTTTCATCAGATGGTCCATCTCGTTCGTATAAAGTTCTTCGAGACGCTCAATGAGGTTATGACCCTTTACCAATTCTTTTATTTTTTCGGATCTAGCTTTTCTTTGCTCTGTGTCATTATGCTTTGCAGGTTTTAAATCAATAGAAAAGGTTTCATCAAACCACAACTTAAAAGG
>JAQVER010000164.1 GCA_028697885.1 Desulfocapsaceae bacterium | reverse complement strand
TCAGGTGAATTCAAGACGTTACAAAATACCAGAGAATCGCTTAACTGCAGATCATCCACTCTTATCATTCTGATTTACTCCTATGAAACCTTTTACCACAACACCTTCAGAATCGGCGATACTTACCGTCTCCCAGATCAGCCGATCAATCAGGAATCTCCTGGAGGGTGAATTCCGTTTTGTCAACATAAGCGGCGAGGTATCAAATCTTTCCCGCCCCTACTCCGGACACAGCTATTTCACCCTTAAAGATGAAGGGGCTCAGCTTCGTGCAGTTCTCTTCAAAGGACAGCAACGTTTTTTAGCCAAAGATCTCCATGACGGTCAGCAAGTGATCTGTCACGGCCGCATCTCCGTTTATGAACCTCGTGGAGACTATCAACTTATTATTGACACCATTGATTTTCATGGAGCAGGCCTACTCCAGCTGCAATTTGAAGATCTAAAAAAACGCCTGGCGGCAGAAGGTCTTTTTGACGTAGAACGAAAAAAAACGATCCCCCTGTTTCCCAGAAAGATTACCTTGATCACCTCACCCACGGGAGCCGCAGTCCATGATTTTCTCAAGATATGGAAAAATCGTAAATGGGGTGCCACCATTCAGGTCTTTCCGGTACGGGTCCAGGGGAAAGAAGCTTCGGAAGAGATTGCCGAGGCCATAGTCCGAATAAACAAGGATATCGACTCAGACATCATCGTCCTCTGCCGGGGCGGAGGTTCACTGGAAGATCTCTGGGCCTTTAACGAGGAGTGTGTAGCCCGTGCAATTTCCAAATCAACCATCCCCATTGTCTCTGCCATTGGCCATGAAGTCGATTTCACCATTGCCGATTTCTGCGCTGACCTGCGAGCTCCGACTCCGACAGGCGCCGCGGAACAGATTATCCCGGATTTTTCCTTGCTGCAAAGACAGATACTTCTCTACAAAAGACAACTCACCACTCTGCTTCTGAAAAAAATAGACGGTTATAGCAGACAGGTATCACAGAACAGACGCCTGCTTGGAGATCTGGGAATGACTCTTTCCCATCTCACCTTGCAAATCGACCACAACACATCCCGGTTGACCCACTCCATGGAAAGACTCCTGCAGAAGCAGACGTTTCATCTTGAAAAGGTCATGGTCAGACTAGAGCGCCAATCACCAGTCAACAGAATGACCATCCAGGCGCAACGCCTGCGCCATGCCACCGAAAAACTGATTGAAAGAACACAGGCCCTGCTCAGACAAAAAAGCGCAGCCTTTACTGCCCAGGCCGCGCTTTTAGAAACCGTCAGTCCCCTCGCCACTCTTGCCCGGGGCTATGCCATCGTCAGAAGAAAGAAATCAGGTAAAAACAGAGAAGAAATCATTACCAGAAGCACACAGGCCCATCCAGGAGAACAGATAGAGATTCTTCTCCATAGTGGCAGACTGGAATGCGAAATAAACAAGGTGATTAACCCATCATAGGGCAGGCACTGCTTACATTATTCCAGATGTAACAGGGTATTTATCTCACTGTCTATCTTATAGAGGACGTTAGCCAGTTGCACATGGCTTTCAGCTCCTGCTCTGCGCAGGTCTTTTCCCCAAGCCCTTAACATATCCGTGTTAACTTTACGGACTCGATTATCTCGACTCCACTCATAACCGATTTTAACACCAAGTGCCTGCATAGCAGCCAGTCTTTTTTCTCGTTCATGTTCGGGGAATTTTTCCACAACGGCCTGAGTTATTTTTTTCCAACCATCAAACAAAGGAATCCCCTCCTGAAAGCGATAATACCACTTTCTTTCCCCTGGAGAAAGTGGGCCTAACACCTCTTCTGGAGCGCGCAAAGAGCCATTCGAGGCAATCAAAATTTCATTGCACTGCTGTGTTGATTTCTCTGTCTGCTGAGCCTCCTGGAACTGCCCCGCAATTCCGTGTACACTGAGCAATAATGAGGAGAGCAGTATCAAAAAAGAAATTCTCTTTGAAAATCTCATATGCCTACCAGAAATAAAATTTCAAGGAAACAAAATTATTAATAGTTACGCTCTGTAACGCACCAATAGACCTCATCGCATTTGGTCTTAATTAAAAAATACCTTTCATCTCTCAAGAAGTCAAGATATCCTGCCCTTAATCGACTACATAATATTCAGAAAAAACTTAAACCATTCAATCAAACACAGAAACTCAGAGGAGGAGTTCCAATGCAAGCAGTCATTACTTCACTGTCCGCTTTAGAAGTTCTTGATTCCCGAGGCAATCCAACCGTTCGTGTTCTGTGCCGTTTGAACAATGGAATACAGGTGTCGGCCTCTGTTCCTTCCGGTGCTTCTACAGGGGAAAATGAAGCTGTGGAATTACGTGATGGAGACAAAAAACGATACAATGGGAAAGGCGTGCTGCAAGCAGTGGCAAACGTTAACACCCTCATCGCTCCGGCACTCACTGGCTTAAATCCTGCACTTCAGACCGAGATTGACCGGTTGATGATAAATCTTGACGCCACCGCCAATAAAAGCAAGCTGGGGGCCAATGCCATACTCGGAGTGTCCATAGCCGTGGCCAAGGCTGCTGCTGCGACATCAGGGCTTCCCCTCTATGCCTATCTCGGCGGCCCAGGCTCCATCCGCCTGCCAGTACCGATGATGAATATCATCAACGGCGGCAAGCATGCCGACAACAGCGTGGATTTTCAGGAGTTCATGGTCATGCCCATCGGTGCACCGACCTTTGCCGAAGCCCTGCGTTATGGCACTGAAACCTTCCATGCACTCAAGAAACTCTTGAAACAAAAGAGTTACTCCACAGCTGTTGGAGATGAAGGCGGATTCGCGCCGGACCTAAAAAGCAACAATGAGGCCTGCGAACTCATTGTTGATGCCATTGAGGCTGCCGGCTACCGGCCCGGCCTTGACTTGGCCATTGCCCTGGATCCCGCCGCCAGCTCATTTTTTGTAGACGGAGCCTACCATCTTGACAAGTCTGGCCAAGGCACGAAAAACAGCACCGAAATGACTCAACTCTACGACCAGTGGCTTGGTGCCTATCCTATCGTTTCCATCGAAGATGGTCTGGATGAAAATGACTGGCAGGGATTCAAGGAACACACTGCAACCCTTGGCAACAAGACCCAGATTGTGGGTGACGATCTTTTTGTCACCAATACCCGTTTCATTGCCCGTGGCATTGAAGAAAAATCAGCCAACAGTGTTCTCATCAAACTCAACCAGATCGGTACCATTACTGAGACCATGGAGGCCATACAACTCTGCCGCCAGGCCGGATGGAACTATGTCATCTCACACCGCAGTGGCGAGACCGAGGATACATTCATGGCTGATTTTGCTGTCGCCATGGGGGGGGGGCAGATCAAGACAGGTTCAGTCTGT
>JAQVER010000011.1 GCA_028697885.1 Desulfocapsaceae bacterium | reverse complement strand
TAGAGTGTCTGATCTTTACTTCTGTCTCAAGGGATATGATGGAGCCGGCAACGGCCTCGTTTGTTCATAACAGTCTGGGATTGTCTGAGAATTGCCTGTTGTTTGATCTATCCAATGCCTGCCTCGGCTTTCTTGATGGGATGGTGGTTCTGGCCAATATGATTGAATTGGGACAGGTTAAAAACGGCTTGATTGTGGCAGGAGAAACCGCAGAGGAGTTGGTGGACTCGACCATAGAGGCCTTATTGGCGGATCGCAACCTAACCCGTAAGAGCATAAAACCAGCCTTTGCCTCATTGACGATTGGTTCCGGATCAGTAGCCCTTTATATGTGCCGGGCAGAAAATGAGATGCAGCCCTTGCGGTTGAGCCATGCTGCCTGGCGGGCCAATACGACGCATTCCACTCTCTGTCAGGGTAGTCAGAGCGGAAGTGCGACCACGCTGATGAACACCCATTCTGAAGAACTGCTGCATCGAGGGGTGGAGACGGCGCTTATGACCTGGCAGGCTTTTTCCGCAGAACCTGGTTGGCAGGCGGCGGACATTGACAGGTTTTTTTGTCATCAGGTCGGTTCGGCCCATGCCAGACTGCTTTTTGATTCTCTGGGGCTGGAAGCGGAAAAGAATTTTGAGACTCTGGCCCTTTTGGGCAATGTGGGATCTGTTTCGGCTCCCATTACTCTGGCCATGGCAATCGAAGAGCAGGCCTTTCAACCGGGCCAGAGGGGAGCACTCCTGGGAATTGGCAGTGGTATCAATTCACTGATGCTTGGTGTTGACTGGGGAAAGTGAAATAAGCAGGGGGATGGATCTATTCTTCAAAAAAGAGGGATTATGCCAGATAATATAACGGAAGAACAAGGGCAGTTTTTACTCCGATTGGCCCGGGAGACTATTGCCGAGAAACTTGGGTTGCAGTTGGGGAAAAAAAGCGATGTCGTTGATCCTGCGCTGCAGGCCGAATGCGGAACTTTTGTAACCCTGAAGATCGGTGGCCAATTGCGGGGATGCATTGGTAATCTGGAGCCTGTAAGCTCAATTTATGAAGGTATCCGACGCAATGCCCTGAATGCCGCCTTTCATGATTATCGCTTCTCTGAGCTCACTGCTGAAGAGTTGGCCAAGGTGCATATTGACATCTCCATCCTTACTCGGCCGCAAGTCCTGACTTATCGTGATGGCGCCGATCTCATTGCCAAGCTTCGTCCTGGTATTGACGGGGTAATTTTGAGATTAGGCCGCTACAGTGCCACCTTTTTACCCCAAGTATGGGAACAGCTGCCGCGTGCCGAGGAGTTTTTAGCTCATCTCTGCCGCAAGGCAGGTCTGTCGGAAATGGCCTGGCAGGATTTGCATCCTGAGGTTGAGACTTATCAGGTCCAATGTTTTGAAGAAGGAAAACGAGATGAAAGAGGTTAAGCTTAGCCCGGATCTGGTCGGTAGGGTGCGGCAGATCTATGAGGAGATGGAAAAGGAGTATGATCAGGTGGCCACACTGCTGCAATTCAGTTGTGACGGCTGCCCTGATAACTGTTGTGATTCCTATTTCCAGCACCATACCTTTGTTGAATGGGGGTATCTCTGGCTGGGATTTCATCAGCTTCCCGAATCACAGCAGGAGGAGATTCTGGAGCGCTGTCGTCTGTACATTGGCGCCTGTGAGCAAGCGCTGGCCCGCAATGAACGTCCCCAGGTCATGTGTCCCTTGAATGAAAACGGTCGTTGTGTCCTTTATGCCCATCGTCTCATGGTTTGCCGGACGCACGGGGTTCCGGCCACTATGCAGAGGCCGGACGGCCAGCGGCTGAATTTCCCCGGTTGTTTCCGATGTCAGGAGCTGGTTAAGAAAACGTTTGCCCATGAGTCAGAGGCGCCACGCGCGGAGCGAACAAAATTGTTACGTAGTTTGGCAATGATGGAAAATGAGTTGATGGAGGGCAAGAGGCATCTCTATCCCAGGATACAATTGACCATTGCCCAGATGCTGGTCAAGGGGCCACCCAGTATTGCTGTACCTCATTGTGAACGGGAAAGTGGTGCTGCTGAGTAATAGAAGAGTAGAAAAAGGGAATATCTCGAGAGAGAGGATTAAAAGAGCATTTCCGAAAATCGTTGATGAAAGGCGGTGAGGTCTTCTTCGCATTCTCCGCAGATAAGCCTGACGGGGCCTAGAATCTGAGAGTTATCTTTTTCTGGGGTAAAGCTTCCATCAGGGTTCTGGATATAATGTGTGGTAATGATAACATTTTCCGCAACTTCAAAAAAATCTTCATCATTGCCGCAAGATGGACAAGAGATCAGATTGACAGCTGCTGGGCGATCTTTTTTAATCTGCATGGTTTGTTGTTACTATATTGATGGATGACAGACTTATCTTTGGCAGAAGGATGAGTGTGTGTTGCTGATAATTGATCTTTATTGTTAGGAAAGATCAATTGATAGTGGAAGCAGTCGGTGAGATTTTCTTTTTAATTTTAACTGCCACTGCACTGATTTTAGTAAAATGACTTTGCAAGGATTTCTTTGAGGAGGGAGCGGAAGCGATAATTTTTTTACTAGCCACAACATTAATATCTTCAATGGTAATTTTGGAGAGCTTTGCTGTTTGCATAAAGGCTACAGGATTGATGGGCTGTCCTTTCAGACAGAGTTCATAATGAAGGTGAGCACCGGTTGAACGACCGCTGCTTCCTACCAGGCCGATAACCTGACCCCGTTTAACTTTCATACCTTTTTTAACTTTAAATTTTTGAAGATGGGCGAAATGGGTGGTGAAACCGTTTCCATGGCGGATCTCAATAAAATTGCCATAGTCCCCATTATAACTGGCTTGAGTGACCGTGCCATCTGCTGTGGCGAATATTTTTCCCCCACGCTTGGCCTGCATGTCCACTCCGGCATGAAATCCTTTTTTACCGTTGACCGGATCTTCTCTGTAGCCAAAAGGAGAGCTTATTGAGCCTGAAAGAGGACGTCCTAAAGGAGTACGACGCAGGAGATCAAGATTCTTGTCGGTACGCAGGAGCAGGTCTTCCTGCAGGGATTCAGAGGGGGGGATATAAGGACCGCCACTGTTCGTTGTGGGTTTGTGCTTTTTTATTTTCACCCCGATATTCTTCATGATATCTTCAATAAGTTTATTCCGTTTATTGAATTCAACAAGGGTTTTATTAACCAGCTCTTCTTTCTCTGCCTGAAACATGGCTGTTTGTGATGTGTTCTGGGAAAGAAGATCATCTATCCGGTCAGCGTAATTCCGGCTTTCCTGCGTACTCTCGATCAGTTTGAGATTCATGGCAGAAACTTGCGCATTCAAGTTACTGTTTTCAATGAAAAGGCGAGTGGTAATGATGGCACCAACAACAGCGGCACAGATAAGGCCAACGCTGAGGGCAAGGCCCAATTTAAGCTTTTTTCTGGAAAGAAGGATCGTTCGGGCCTTTTCTTTGGCCCCGGTAACGATGATATGGATATGGTCGCTCATTGCAGTTTGTCCGGATTGATTGTATAAAAGAGCTTTGCGGCACATGAAAACTGTCGAGAATAGTTCTCTTTTTGTACAATTTTAGCATTGATCTGGGTTGTTATAACCGCGACTTTCGGATTAATCAATAAAAAAGCCACCCTGTTCTTATGTTGATGGCTTTTCCATCTCTTTAACCAAATTTGTTTAACGCCTTCCAGGCGAGAACCAGCACTTATCTTTTATGGCGCATCTTCTTAGTTGTAACTCCTTGAGCAAGTCTTTTGGTGCTCAAACCTTGTTTAAAAATATATCTCTTTCGATCAGTGATGGTGACCGGATTGGTCTTATCGGTCCTAATGGCAGCGGCAAATCAACGCTGCTCAAGATTATCTGCAATAAGATTGAGGCCGATGAGGGAAAGATTCTGACCCAGAGGCATGTGCGTACCGCTTATCTGGATCAGGTGGATGTCTTTGAGGAGGAGAAGAGTGTCGCTGAAAATCTGCAGCAGGCTCTTTCCGGTCTCGATCTGGATGGAACCGAGCAGTATAACCGGGTCCATGCCCTGCTGAGCAGGGCCGAATTTGCCGATCCCGCTGTCCCTGTTCGCGTTTTGTCCGGTGGCTGGCGTAAACGTCTTTCCATCTGTCGCTCCCTGGTAGTCCGGCCCGACATCCTGGTCATGGATGAGCCCACCAACCATCTTGACATCGAGGGGATTCTCTGGCTCGAAAAGATGCTGTGCAGTCCGTCTGCTGATGGGCCATCGGCGGTCCTGCTGGTGAGTCATGACCGTCGTTTCCTGGAAAATACGGTCAGTCGGGTTGTGGAATTGTCAGCTCTTTATCCTGAAGGCTCTTTTCAGGTGCAGGGGGCCTATGTTAAATTTCTTGAAGAGCGTGAAATCTTTCTCGGGCAGCAGCAACAGCAGGAAGAACGGTTATCGAACAAGGTCCGCAGGGAGACCGAGTGGCTCCGGCGCGGGCCCAAGGCCCGGGCCACCAAGGCTCGTTATCGTATTGATGAGGCGCACAGACTGCAGGATGAACTGGCGCAGGTCAAGACCCGTAATCGCTCTACATCAAGTGTGCAGATATCATTTGATGCGACCGGTCGGAAAACCAAGAAACTCCTTGAGGCCCACGGAATTGCCAAGGGGCATGGTGGGAATACACTGTTTTCTGGCCTCGATATGGTCCTTTCTCCCGGCACCAGGCTTGGGCTCTTGGGAAGAAATGGTTGTGGCAAATCCACCCTGATGCAGCTTCTGGCCGCCGCCGGCAGGGGTGACGGGGTGCTCACACCTGATTGTGGAGAGATCGTTGTGGCTGATGGGGTGCGTATTGTCAGTTTTGATCAGCGGCGCGAAAAGATCAATCCTGCCGTGACCTTGCGTCGCGCCCTGGCCCCTGATGGAGATGCCATTGTCTGCCAGGGGCACTCCATGCATGTCATCTCGTGGGCCAAACGTTTTCTCTTTCAGCCCGAGCAACTGGAAACCCCGGTAGGGCAGCTCTCTGGTGGGGAGCAGGCTCGGATTCTTATTGCCGAGCTGATGCGCCAGCCAGCAGACATTCTGCTTCTTGACGAACCAACCAATGATCTTGATATCCCTTCTCTTGATGTTCTGGAAGAGAGCCTCCTTGAATTCCCCGGGGCGCTGGTCCTCGTGACCCATGATCGTTTTCTGCTCGATCGCGTCTGCGACCAGGTGCTTGGTTTTGATGGGCGGGGGGGAGTGGGCTATTTTGCTGATTATGAGCAGTGGCTTTCAGCCCTGCAGAAAAGTGGCAAGGAGAATGAAAAATCGCTGGTAATCACGCCTGTTGCCGGCAGCCCGGAAAAAAAGAAGAAGACAGGTAAGCTCTCTTATCTTGATCAGCGGGAATATGAGCAGATAGAAGAAAAGATCTTGCAGGCGGAGGAAGAACAGGAACGGCTGCAGACGCTTATGGATGCCCCTGAGACAGTCTCAGATCCGGAACGGCTGCATGAATGCTGGACTGAGTTGCAGGAAGCGCAGGATGCCGTAGCGCAACTCTATGACCGCTGGGATGTGCTGGAGGCCAAGAAAAACGGAAGTGAATGAAACAATGAGGAGGATGGGAACTCTTGCGTATCTTTGCTTAGGTTGTTTCTAGCTCCCTTCATCGTTATAAAAACGAACGTTGATTTGTATATTTTTCCTCAATCAATCGGAAATAATTGCCGAAAGTGTTTGTAACGTCACCCCGAGCACCCAGCTTCATCCAGTACTACGGTGATGTTGTCGTTCCCTCCCGCTTCAAGGCCGACAATAATTAATCGTGCAACCCGTTCCTGAACACTGTTTTTCAAGGATAATATTCCTTTGATCTCGATATCTTGCACTAAATCATGCAAGCCGTCAGTGGAGAGCAGTAGTTGATCTCCAGGGGAAAGATGAAGATGACCACTTACCGGTTCGATTTCATCCTCGCCAATACATTGGCTCAAAAAATTACGCATCTTGTGTCCGGCCAGCTCATCAGCAGAGATTTCACCCCTCTCATACAGTTCCTGCCCCAAATTCTGATCAATGGTGAGCTGTTCTAGTTCCCCTTCCCGAAAGTGATACAAGCGACTGTCGCCTACATGCGCCCAACAGACCTGGTCATTCATCACCAGCGCAACAGTGACCGTGCTGCCCATACCCTGCAGGGCGGAGTTATCATTTCCTACCTGTAAAACCAACTCATTAGCCCGACATACCGCCGCTGTTAGTTGAAGCTCCAAAGACCCCTCAAAATGCGGCTGGAAGCTCTCCAGGGAGTCCACCACCAGTTGCGCCGCAACGTCTCCACTGGGATTACCACCCAAGCCATCAGCTACAACAAGAAGGAGGCCTCCATTGATCTCCTTGATCAGGTATCGATCTTCGTTGCGGGTCTTGACCAGGCCAATATGAGTGTCACCATGGCAATTAAAAATCATAGAAGTCATTGCACCTGAAAATTTTCAAAATCGGCTAGATGTGTGATCACTCCCAACTCACGGGCACGGGAATGAAATTCCTCAAAGAGCTGGGTCACTTCTTTCCTATGTTCATCCTGGTAGAAAAAATGCATACTGCTCATATGACATCTTGGCTGAACTAAAGAAGAAATGCCTGTATGCTCCCTCGTCCCACAGAGGGGTTCTAGATCGACCAGAGCATCGGTCATGCTTTGATAACGATTGGCGGGGTCGCGCTGACACGCCTTGATGATGAAGGCCCGTAAAGATTCTGGAATCCCCGGAACCGCTAGAGCCGGATCGGGAATATCCTCCTCTACATGCCGCTCCATAAGCCGCCCCAAATCATTTTCTGGATATGGTCGCCGACCAGCTACCATTTCATAGGCCGTGATACCCATGCAATAGATATCAGTACGGGCATCAACCGGATCGCTATTAATCTGCTCCGGTGACATGTAGAACAAAGTGCCCTCCATCTCGAAGTTCTCACTGCCGCTTGCACAGGCAAGACCGAAGTCCACAACCTTTAGAGAATCGTCGTTACAGATGAACAGATTATCCGGCTTGATGTCTTGATGGATAATTCCTGTGTCATGGGCATACGCCAGAGCCGAACAAGTCTGATGCAGATAACGGGCAGCCACATCAAACGGTAAAGCCCCTTCACGTTTCAGCCGACTTTCTAAAGATTCTCCATTCAGGAGCTCCATTATAATGAACGTAGTATTGAAACGGCTTTCGATATCATAGACCTGTACCACGTTGGGATGATTCATCCGGGCGATGATTTCTCCTTCTTGGGAGAACTTCTCCTTAAACTCGACATCCATAGCCATGGTATGCTTGAGCATCTTGATGGCCACCGGTTTTTTCAATAACTGATGTTCGCCGGAAAAGACAATGGCCCAGGCGCCATTGCCCAGTTTGTGCCGGACTGTATATTTGCCGATCATCTTGTCGGCAAAATGGCCCGAAACTTCAAAACGTTTGGTAACCTGTTCAGTGAGGAACAGCCGAAGTTCTGGATGTAACTCTGCTACTCGACCATAAGCCTCTCGATCGATCCTCCACAGCGCTGAGTCGATTTCCGCATCAATATGGACCAAGCGGTTTTCCCCGGTGAGCACCGCCATCTCGCCCACCACGTCACAGAGGTTGAGGACGGCTATCAGGTGTTCATTGCCATCTTTCAAGCAATGAACACGGCAACGCCCCTCTTCAATAAGATAAAAACAATCCCCTGGGTCCCCTTGAGAGAAGATTCGCTCTCCGGCCTCAAACCTACACGGCCTAATGCAGTTGAGAAGTGACCAAATGGCATTTTTAGGCACAGATTTGAGCAAGTCGGAATGGAGTAAAAAAGGAAGATGTTCAATGATATGAAAATTATCCCTCGGTGGCACCAGAGAAGGCATGACAGAGGAGCTGTTTTGGGAGCGGAAATTGACACCCAGACAATAATATTGTTTACGAATCTGCTTGCACCAGACAACTGTACCGGCAGATGAACGCCAGTCGCCAGTGCGGAAATCATGGCGGCTGATGACCAGTAATGTCCCGACAGCAAGGGGTTCATCCACCTCCAGCATCATTCCGGAATCGCTGAGGTTACGGATACCTACGAAACAACAGTCAGACACTGTCAACTTGTCCAACTGAAAGACCTTCCCCGGCCCGGGCAGGCAGATCCAGCCAAGCCCTGATTCGTTATCGCTAACACGCTCTCCGCCCCTGCGATCACATATCTCTCCCATAACCCCTCCTTGGTCTCTGATGGTGGATTATTCTTGTATCTTGCTGAATAATATTTGTGCACATAATTTTTTACAAACGATGATTTGTCCTATATGAGAAATGGGCCATAAGATCGTGTGGAATAGCTGGAGCCAAATAACAATTTTTCGAATGGACGGACCCATTGGTAATCTTAAATATTTAGGCAAAGCGATGCGTTGAGATTTATTACTTTGTCTGATTTAAGATATTTTCAAAAAAGGCATGTTGGTTACTATTCAGATTCATACAATGAATTTATCCTAACCACGCCTAATGATTTTGACCATTTGACCATGGTCGTTCATAGCGGCTGGTTCCACTGATCGACAGATTAAGTTCTGGCGGATAGGGAGTAATTTCGGGAGGAACTGGAGGAGCATAGTTTCTGTCAGCACGGGGCTGGTTTTTTTTGGGGGCCGGCCCCGTGCGACTTCTTGCTTCTCTGTAATCAGCCTGGCGGCCAGAGCAGCTGACGGCCGCCCAGAACGTGGAGATGGATGTGAAAGACGGTTTGGCCTGCAGCAGCGCCATTGTTAAAGATCATCCGGTACCCATCAATGAGCTCAAGTTCCTTGGCAAGCCGTGCGCCTATGCGTATCATCTTGCCCATGAGCAGCTCATCTTCGCTCTCCAGGAATGCCGGGCCAACAATATGTTTTTTGGGGATGATCAGGAAATGGACAGGTGCCTGGGGTGAAATATCCCGAAAGGCCAGAAACTCATCGTCTTCATAGAGTTTGTCCGCGGGGATCTCGCCGGCAATAATCTTGCAGAAAAGGCAGTGTTTGTTCATGATTTTTCTCTTACGGTGTTAGGTCAAAAGGATGGAGTTATTGATGAGGGGTAAAAGAGTCCTCAAAGAGTTTTATGATGGCCTCACGGCCGGCATCACTGAGATATCTGGTACCAGACCCTACAAAGGTGTTGTATTCAATGATCGGGGTATCCGGCTGCCACTGGTTCTCTTTCCAGGTAAACCATTGTTTCCGGGGTTGATCAAAGACGTGGAGGGGGCGGTTGAACAGTTTGGCCAGTTCCACAGCCCAGCCCGTACCGCCCTTGACGGAATTGTCTTCGAGGATGGTGCCGATGACAAAGATCTGATGGCCGTTGTTGACCATATGAAAGATGGTTTGCAATACCTTTCTGATCTTGGAGGTCTCGTAATAGGTACGGTTGAGCATCTTTGAGGCTAGTTCCATGCTGATATCGCCTCGTTCCAGATCCTGCTGGCTGAGATAGACGGCATTGTTCTCCCGATGCAGCTTGTGTCCTTCAAAGGTGTAGATAATCTCTTTTACGCCCCATTTTTCCGCCGTTTCACCAAAGGTTGCCTCAGCCCCTTTCAGGCCACCACTGCAGAGGGTACAGGAATTTGGATCCATATATGTGCTCCTTATTTATTATGTATATTGGAAAGTTTCATGTTCAATTCTATACCACACCTGCATTCAAAGGCAAGTTTTGCCATGATTTTTCTTTGTTGTCAGGGGAAGATTGATTTTTTCCTGCCCCGCAGGAAGACGCGGTGCGGAGCCGGGTATCCTTCCACGGTAAGTGTCGGATTCTGCGGATCGATGAAATCGCTGTATGATTCAAAGGTCATCCATTCGGTGGAGCGTTGTTCTTCTGCACTCATGGGGTGCTGGCAGAAGAGTTCGACCTGATCAAAGCCTGCTTTTTCCATCCACAGCTGCAAACAAAGGCCGGTGGGGATAAAATAGGTGCCGGGCACCTTGGCATAGGTCTTGTCGGGAAAGAGGGCAATGGGCGCATCGCCGGGGATCGCCTGGGATTCCAGCAATAGTGTTCCCCCGGGTCGCAAGGATTGATAGACGTCACGCAGGACATCAATGGGTGAGGCGCGGTGGTAGATGATGCCCATGAGAAAGAGGACATCGAAGCAATCAGGGAAAAGGGAGAGATGCTCCACGCCGAGTAGGTCAATATGGAGCGCCTCCTGTCTGGCCATACTGTTCAAGGCCTTGAAACAGTAATAGTGCTGCATGGAGGGTTCCAGACCGAGGACCAGTTTGGGGCGATAAGGGGCCATTCGGAACATGTAGTAACCGTTGTTGCAGCCGATATCGGCTATAATCTTATCCTCAAGGTCGGGCAACATCGGCAGCAAGCGCTGCCATTTCCGTTCACTCCGCCATTCGGCATCGATATCGATGCCAAAGACAGAAAAAGGGCCTTTACGCCAGGGCATGAAGGCGCGCATGGCCTCTCTGACCTGCGACTGATCGGCAGAATTCAGTTCATCAGGGCCGCCGATGATGACGGTGCCACCAGTGCAGTCGACGGTCCGGGCAACAAAAGGGGCAAGGGATTCATAGGGGGTGCGGTAGCGGAGAAACCCCTTTTTCTGTTGATTGATCCATTGCTGCCGTTCCTGGTGGAGGGACAAAATCTCCGGACGGCGGGCGGTTTCCGGGAGCAGGGAAAGATAATCAATGGAAGATGGCATCTGGTTCAACCCGGTTTGATGGCAATAAAGGAGACGAAATTGAACCATTGGAAGAAGGTCTCAACGTTTGTAAATCCGGCACCCAGCAGAAGCTCCCGGTTTTCTTCAATGGAAAAGGGGATCAGGATATTTTCCAGGGCCTCTCTTTTTTTGGCAATTTCGAGCTCTGAATAACCGCGTTCCAGCTTGAACTGATGGTAGATGTCGATATATTTACGGTTGAGCAGAGGGTCGTGGGAAATCTTTTTTTCACTGAGGATCAGGACGCCTCCGGGACGCAGGTTGTCGAAAAGTCTGTGGATAAAGTCCTTGCGCCGCAGGGGGCGGATGAACTGAAGGGTGTAGTTGAGGAGAAAGGCTCCGGTATCGGCCTGATCCAGATCGGTGATGTCTTGGACAACAAAGGAGACCTGATCCTGTTTGGAGAACATCTCCGCCTTCAGGCGGGCCTTGTGGAGCATGGCAGGCGAGTTGTCGATTCCCTTGAATAGCAGCCCTTTATCCGGCAACAACCGGGCCAGTTGCAACAGGGTGGTGCCGGTGGCACAGCCAAGATCAACGACCGTGTCATTCTGGCGGAGAAAGGTGTCGAGGAGTCGGGCCGTTCCTTTGATGACCTCCTGGTAAAAAGGAATGGAGCGGTCCAGCATGTCGTCGAAGACCTGGGCGACCCGTTCGCTAAAGACAAAATCTTCCTGGATCTGGTTGATGGCAAAAAGGGTGTCTTTGGTAGTAGGTAACATGGCGACAATAAAGGAATCAGGGCTGGGCTGAGGATTATGATGATTGATTGAGCGTAAGAAGAGTATATTATAACCCTTTAAAAAATCCTGCTATTGTTTTATACGAATTGCAAGGTGGTATGAGTACATCTCAAGTTATAGACTATCGACGTAAAGAATGTGAAGAAATGATCTTGATTGTAAATATAATCGCATGAGACGGGACAAGGAATTATGAAAAAATACATCATTGGCATAGATACGGGGGGAACCTACACTGACGCGGTTCTTATTGAGGCAGACAGCGGGGCGGTCATGGCTACGGCCAAGGAACCGACCACCCATTACCATCTGGCCACAGGAACCGGCCATGTTCTGGCCTCCCTTCTGCAGGGATCTGGGGTAGCATCCTCAGATATTGAGCAACTGGCTGTCTCCACCACTCTGGCTACCAATGCCGTGGTCGAAGGCAAAGGGGCCAGGGTTGGTCTTTTTGTGATCGGCTATGTCAAACATTTCAAACTTCCGGTGGTGGCTGTGGCCTTTATCAAGGGTGGCCATACCATTCAAGGTGTCGAAGAAGAGCCGCTGGATCTGGAGAATTTGGTGGATACGGTACGGGGGCTGACCGGTGAGGTGGATGCCTATGCGGTCTGTAGTGCCATGTCCATGGAGAATCCTACCCATGAGCTGGTGGCGGAAAAGGCTATTGGGATGCTGGATCCCAAGCCGGTCTTCTGTTCGCACCGGATCAGCCAGCAGGCAGGCATGCGGGAAAGGGCCGCGACCGCTGCCCTCCATGCCAAGCTCATGCCCCTGATGCAGGACTATATTGGTGGTGTTCAGGTTGCCATGATCAAACAGGGTTTGTCCTGTCCGGTGACGATCATCGGCGGCAATGGTCAGACCGTGTCCATTGATCAGGCCGTGGAAAGGGCCGGAGTGACGGTGGCAAGCGGTCCCGCCTGTACTGCTCATTTCGGGGCATTGCAGACCAATGGCGATGCTCTGGTCATTGATGTGGGTGGCACCACCACTGATATTGCCATGATTGAAAAGGGCAGGCCGGTTGTGGCCCCTGATGGCTGTCAGATCGGTGAGTGGCAGACCCATGTGGAGGCGATTGATATGTTTACCGGAGGAATCGGCGGCGACAGTCATGTGCTGGTCGATGAACAGGGCGCGCTTCATATCGGGCCTACCCGGGTAGTGCCCCTCTCTATGGCCGCCAACTTGCCGCCGGCCTCTGAATGGCTGGGTACCGGCACCTCCTCTCGCTGCATAGGTCTGGTCGTCGAGGAAGATATGCCGGAGGATCTTGAAGATCCGGTGATTGCTTTTCTTCGTCAGCACGGGCCGGCAACACCTGCGGCCATTGGAGATGCCATCGGCCTCTCTTCTGTCCCCCTGGAAAAACATCTGGAGGGACTGGCGCGGGAGCAGTTGATCTTTGAAACCGGTTTTACCCCCACCGATGCCCTGCATGTGCTGGGCCTGATTTCTCTAGGTAACAGTGAGGCGGCCAAAGACGGGGCTGCTGTTCTGGCCCGGATCAAGGGGGGCGATCTGGAACAGTTCTGTCAGGAAGTCATACGCCGTACCGAAAAACAGATTGAAGATCTGATCATCGATTATATCATTCATCGCTACTGGGGAAAATCGCTGACCTCGTTTATCACCAGCCGTGACAGTCATCCGGTACTTGGTGTTGAATTCTCCCTGAAAACGCCTCTGATCGGCATTGGGGCCGCCTCCCGCTATTTCCTGCCTGGCGTGGCCAAGCGGCTGGGCACCACCGTCACCTTCCCGGAGCATTGCGAGGTCGGCAACGCTATTGGCGCCGCCCTGCTGGGCAAGAGTGCTTCGGCCCTAACGGTTTGAAACTACCCACTAAGTGAGAAGTTTTCCCTTGTTTGGAGAAGGTAAATAATATAAATCTGATTCAGACTTAATCTGACATAAGTTGGGAGAAAGATGGGATCTAGTGTCTGTCCAGAAAAAAGAACATAAGATCATGCAGCTTTGAAAAGCGACCATAGGAAAGTTCATCAAATTATGCTTGTCCCGAGAAAAAATTGTAAGACTTTGTCCATAGGCGAGACGGCATGACAAATTTGCTGTCCATTCTTGACTACCGAGCTCAGCATTAAAACTTTCGACAATCGTAGGGTTGAATAAGAATTTTAGCCGGTATATTAAGGTGCGTGTTGAGGTTGCGTATCATTCTTAGAGAGAGTGGTTTCCGGCGATTAAGTACGGCACTTATGTTACCGGAGCTGCCAATAACCGCCTTTAAATCCATATTGCGTAAACCTCGTTGAGCCATGATTTCTTTCAGGTACTCAATAGGGTCCGGCAGATTTTCTCTTTCATACAGCTCTCCGGCTGATTCAATTGCAGAGATCATTCTATCAAGGATATCTTGATCTCTACTAAAAATGAATTTTTCGCTCCTTTCCATTACCTTTACACCCGCATCATATTATTCTTAGATCTATGCTAGCAAAGGCTGGGATGCCCATCCGTTAGCATATTGATCTTGTACCCCCCCAAAAAAAAAGCAGCAGCGATTGCTCATTCCTGTCATTTCTCCGCAACGGACAAGGAGGGTATTGTCAGGGTAATGTCGTTATGGTTTTCTCCACCCTGCTTCAGTGTACCCTCGAGCTTTTCGATGGCTGGCAGCAGATTATTAAACGACACT
The DNA here is from genome assembly GCA_028697885.1 of Desulfocapsaceae bacterium. GTDB lineage: Bacteria > Desulfobacterota > Desulfobulbia > Desulfobulbales > Desulfocapsaceae > UBA2270. Next base: position 41,367 of record JAQVER010000011.1, on the reverse strand, counting down.
TCTTCAAGATTCCCTTGTGAACCTCCGTTAAGACGAAAAGTAATTGTCACATTTTTTCCATTACGACCAGTAATAATGACAAGACTCTGATTGGGCTTGAGCTGTTCAAGGCAAAGAAGATATACCCGATAAATAATGTGCTGTAACAAGGAAGGATCATTGTAAACCGAAGGTAGATCTTCCCCTGGTTCCACAACTTGTTTGACCTGTTTCAATCTGGCAAAACGTTCCAGAAATGTGCATTCCTCTGTCAGCAAATCATTCACCAGAAAGGAAGAGCAGGGGGTGTCCGATCGATGGGCAAGCCCACTGAGGTGTTGCAACATAATGGCAGCTATACACACTCTGCGTTCAATTGAGGCGATTGTCTTTTTCAGCCGTTCAATTGTTGTTTCATCTTCTCCCAGAACATTCATAGCAACAATATCACCCATCAGCCCATTCGACTCCCGGATAATACCCAGATGATTTTTCATGTCATGTGAAAACCCGGCCATCAGCCTGCCAAAAGACTCGATCTGCTCCTGCCGAATTGAATTCTCCGTCATCGCATCCATCAGTTTTCTATGCCTTGCTGCGCTTTTCGTTAGCCAGCTTTAGTTTTTCAAGGAGATCATTGAGGTCAACCGGTTTCATGATGTAGTCAAAAGCACCTTTTTCCATACCTTCAATGCCGCTGGCCGTAGACCCATGACCAGTGAGCATAATCACTTCAATAGATGGATGCATGGACTTAATACTCTGTAAAACTTCCAGGCCGCTCATATCAGGCATTTTAAGATCAAGGATAACAAGATCAGGAGGGGAAGAATGCACCATCTCCAAGGCTTCTTTGCCATTATTTGCTGTCTGAGTAGCAATACCGCGTAGCTCCATGCGTTCTGCAAGGGTTTCGGCAAACTCTATCTCGTCATCAACAATCAGTAATTTGATTTTAGTCATGTTCGCTCTCTTCTGTTAAAGGCTGAGGGGAAAACGTACTTCAAAAAAGGCACCTTCTCCCACTGTTGACGTTACGCGGATTGTACCACCCAGTTTTTTTACCAGACCGTAGGTAATAGAAAGCCCCAGGCCGGTACCTTTGCCAGTTTCTTTTGTTGTGAAGAAGGGTTCAAAAATATGTTGCAGTGTCTTTTCCGGAATACCAGGCCCATTGTCTTGAATTCCTATCAGCACACTGTCATCCTCTACCTGCGACGTAATCGTGACCTGACCATCATGGCCGATGGCATCCAGGGCATTGTTAATAATATTGAGAAAAATTTGTTGCAACTGACCTTGGTCACTATAAATAACCGGGATATCTTCCTGAAGGTTAAGGTTAAATTTTATATGATTGTACATGGCCTCTTTTTCCAGGAAAGACAGTACCTCTTTTAATACCTCGTTGATATGAACTTTCTCTTCGCAGAAATCCATCCGCCTGGCAAAACCAAGAAGACGGTGGGTAATCACCTTGCACCGGTTGACACCATTATGGATACCAAGAAGTGAAGCGGTCACCTTGTCTTTATTTTCAAAATCACCCCCGAACTCCAGTATGTCCTGAATCAGACCGGCTTTTTGATCGATAATTGCCAGAGGATTATTGATCTCATGGGCAACGCCTGCAGCCAGTCGACCTATGGAGGCCAGCTTGTGCGTGTGCTCTGCCTCAGTTAAAAGGGCGTGGCGTTTTTCGTCAGATTCACGGATACGTTCAGTCAAAATTTTAGAAAGTTGGATGGTGATCAACAGCCCGACAATGGAGCAGCCTGCAAAGATGAAAAAAAGCTTCTGGCGAAAAGAAGACCAATGACTGCCATGGATATATCCCTCCTTGGTAAGAATCAGGATCCAGGGCGTGTTTTTCAGGAGAACGCTGGCCTGAAGGATATGTTTACCGGAACTATCGACGACCTCCCTAATCTGGCCTTTAGTTGTGAGCTGCTCACTCAACTGAGTTGGGTCAATAATATCATCGTAAAGCTGTCTATTGATCTGTCCTTTAGTCGTTGACTGTTCACTCAATTGGAATGAGTCAAGAATGTGACCGTAAAAAAGGGATGGTGTTTGCAGAATACCGTCACGACTGACAATGAAGATATCATCAGAGGCCTGAGTGTTAATGGTTTCAATGAAATGATAGAGGGTTTCGGCATTGATGGTGGCCCGTAAGACCCAATGTTCATTGGTCCCCGGGATTTTTTTCGTGACCTTGATGGCAAAGTGGGGGGCCTGCCGAAAGCCCATGACAACATTACTGATGAAGACTTTTTTGGCGACAACTTCCGCGAACCAATCCTGATGACTGTAGTCTTTTCCCTGCAAATTATAGGGGCCGACATAGGCTTGTTGAATACCCTTTGAATCAATAACGCCAAGGTCAACAAAACCAGGATATTGTTTGTGAAGACGGTCAAAAAGGATTTGAAGATTATTCTGGTCGAGAAGTTCCTGGTAGCGATCCTCATGGGCGACAAAATTGACAACGGATTGCAGTTCGTGGACAAAGGCCTCAATTGTCTTCTGAGCCCCCTCCATATTCCATTGCAACTGATCACGTTCTTCTCTCTGGAGCAGATCTCGATACTGCGAAAAGCCAAGGCCGGCTGTGAGCATCATGGGAATAAGACCGATGAGATTCATGGCCAGGAAAAGCGAGTAGCGAAAACGTTTGTACCGTTTTTGACGAAAAAGTTCTTCAGTGACACTTTCCGGATCTGCAGGCAGAACTGAGGTAATGAGTCGTTGAATAATGTTCATCAGGTGTTCCTCACATTTTTTGCCGATGGTAAAATTGTGCCGGCTCTCAGCTTGTTCTGCAGCGCCAGATCGAGAACTTCTCCGAATGGTCCAATAACAGAATCAATGACCTCTACTTTTTTCCAGGCAAGATACTTATAGTGGCGTTCTTCAATCCCTCCACAAATGACTATATTTACATCCTCTTTGAGAATAAGGCTGCAGAGCTCTTCCGGAGAGGGGCCTGCCATGAGTATGGTACGAGGTTTGCCCGTGAGCCCCTGGCCGTTGTAGCTTGCAATTAAGAGCTCGGAGACCATGTCAAATCGAGGAGCTACATTATCGCCGGATATAGTGATCAGTATTTTCATATCAATAAAATAAAAAAATCAAATTCCCTTATAACGTCTTAAGCTTTCGCCACAGAGTGGTTCGCCCCCAGCCCAAAAGTCTGGCAGCCTTGGTGCGGTTGCCGCCGGTTTTTTTCATGGCATCCAGGATCATTTCCCTTTCCGTCTCACTCCAGTTTTCTGCAGAATATGCTTCTGTTTTATTAACACCATGAGGCGGTTGTTCCTCTCTGGACAGGACAGACGCCTGTTGGCCCGGGATAACAGTTTTTTGGCTACTGGCTGGGGCGAAAAGATACTTGGGCAAATGCTCAGGTGCTATCTGTTCTCCTGGACAGATATTGGCCGCATATTCGACAATATTACGGAGTTCCCGGATATTACCAGGAAAACTATAGGCAAGGAGCAGATCAAGAGACTTATTTGTAAACCCTTTAATGTGGCTTCCGAGATGAGAGACAAAGTCCCGGAGAAAATGATCCAGAAGGAGGCGGATATCGCCTTCTCTTTCTCGTAAAGGGGGAAGATGAATCCGTAATACATTGAGGCGGTAAAAAAGATCTTCCCGGAACAACCCCTCCCTTACCTGCTCTCGCAAAGAGCGATGGGTAGCGGCAATCACCCTGACGTTCACCTTTACCTTTTTGCTGCCCCCCACCGGATAGAATTCCCTGTCGTCAAGCACGGTGAGAAGTTTAACCTGGAGGGACAAGGGCAGGTCTCCTATCTCGGTGAGAAAGATGGTTCCATCCTGGGCAAGGAGGAAGATGCCGGGTTTGTCTGTAACAGCACCGGTAAAAGCACCACGGACATGGCCGAAGAGTTCAGATTCGAGCAGGGATTCCGGAAGCGCTCCGCAGTTTATCTTGATAAATGGGTGTCGAGCTCTTTTCGAGGTCTGATGAATGACTTCGGCAATCATGTCCTTTCCTGTACCTGTTTCTCCGGTAATAAGGAGTGAGGCATCGGTTCGCGCCAGGACAGGTATGAGTTCAAAGACTTCCTGCATTTTGGGACTATGCCCCAGGATCTTGCCCATGCCATCAGCTCCGCCGGCATTTCGTTCGGCATGATGAAGTGAGGAGAGATCTTCAAGGACAACAATAAGGCCGGCTATTTCCCCCTGACTGTCATGGAGAGAAGAGATGGTAAAAAGGATGGGGAGCTTTTTCCGGTGACAGTTGATGATGGTGCCTTCCTGAATATGGCTCTCGCCACTCTCCAGTATCTGACGAAAAAGCTGTCCTCTGGTGTGCAAGTCACTACGGATGATAAAATTGCCGGGCACACCAAGTGCATCTTCTTCAGAATAACCGGTAAGGGCTTCAAAAAAGCGATTCATCCGGAGAACACATAATGAACGGTCGAGGAGAACAATGCCAAGGGGCACACCATTCAGAATCTCTGCGATTGATTCGGGTTCAGCTAAGATGGCGGATGATGATGGCATGGTCTCAATAGCGGCGCAATAAGCCTTTGGGAAAAATCTTCTCCTGACACTGCTCAGGGGGCCGTAAAGAACGAACCTTTACGGCCCCTTATTCCATCACTGTAGTGTATGTTACAATTGTTTCTTTGACAACGGCTTACTGAGTAAAAAGCCTGCTGTTGATCAGAAAATGGACATAGATACTGGCGGCATAGCCAAGGGCAATAACCGGTGTCCATTTGAGATGGCCAAAAAAGGTGTACATGCCGCGAGCTTGTCCCATGAGGGCAACGCCTGCGGCTGAACCGATGGACAGCATGCTGCCGCCAACCCCTGCAGTCATGGTCACAAGCAGCCATTGTCCCTGGGACATCTCCGGCTTCATGGTCAATACCGCAAACATCACCGGAATATTATCAACGATTGACGAGAGCACACCCACCATGATATTGGCGGGTGTGGCACCCCAGCCGGTGTACATGGTCTGGGAGGCCATGGCCAGGTAGCCGATAAAACCAAGGCCGCCCACGCAGAGGATGACGCCGTAAAAAAACATAAGGGTATCCCATTCGGCCCGGGCGATATTCTTGAATACATCAAAGGCCACGGTATCGCCCACTTCCTCCTGAGCCTTGTTCGGATCATATCCAGAAGAGCCATGACCATTCTTATGGGTCTTCTTCAGATAGTAGCCAAAAATTTTCAGAAAAGAGAGACCGGTCATCATGCCAATAACCGGTGGCATGTGTAAAAAATTGTGAAAAGAGACCGCGGTGCAGATGGTCAACAAAAAGAGTCCTATGACTACAAATCCGCCCCGTTTCATCTTGATATCCAGCGTGCAGGCGGTCGGTTGGATGTTGGGAACGGCAAAACTCATGATCAGGGCCGGGACAAACCAGTTCACCACGGCGGGGATGAATAGGGCAAAAAAAGTCCAGAATGGTACGATTCCCTTCTGCCAGACCATAAGGGTGGTGATGTCGCCAAAGGGACTGAAGGCTCCACCGGCATTGGCGCCAACCACGATATTGATACAGGAAAGCATAACGAACTTGGCATTATCCTTGCCGATGGCCATGACCACGGCACACATGAGCAGGGCAGTGGTGAGGTTGTCGGCAACCGGGGAGATAAAAAATGCAAGTAAGCCGGTAATCCAGAAGAGTTTACGATAGGAAAAACCGGCAGAGACTAAGCGGGCACGCAGGGCCTCGAATACCTGTCGTTCTTCCATGGCATTGATATAGGTCATGGCAACGAGCAGAAAGAGAAAAAGCTCACCGTATTCCAGAAGGTTATGGCGGACAGCTATCTCTGCGGCATGATTCAGGCCGTGACTGGCATAGACCCAGGCAATCAGGCCCCAGATAAGACCAGCTGCCAGCAGTACTGGTTTTGATTTGCGCAGATGGGTGTACTCTTCACCCATGACAAACAGATACGCCACGACAAAGATGATCAGAGCCGCGTAGCCCACCCAGTGGGCAGTCAGGTTGAGGGACTCATGGCCCCCTGTGGCGGCAAGCACTGCTTCTGGTATCCCCAGAAGCAGTGTGGCCGCAAATGTTAAAATGTACAGTATTGTATTCACCGTGGTATTCTCCTCTTCTCTCATGCCCGTTGCAGGTTGCAGTCAGATGAAATAATTATTTCTCTTCCCCCTGGTGGGGGAAGGGAAGCTAAACGCCTACAATTAACCAGACATTACTGGTTTTTGTTCTATAAATAAATCGCTTTCATCTTGGCGCATTATAGCGGTTTGGGCAGATAGACTGTCATGCCCATGAGCGGCCAGATAAACTGAATGGCGAGAAAGAGTACTGCCATAAGAATCATACTTACCGGAATGCCGTACATGAAAAATTCACCGGTGGTAAACTGTTTGGAGTTGTAGGCGATGGCATTGGGTGCCGCGCCGACCAGCAGTAGGAAGGGCATACCGGCTGTAACCAAAGCAGTGAAAAGAATGACCTCACCGGCAACGCCGAGATAGGGGGCAATCACCAGAGCCACCGGCATGGAGATGGCAATGGCGGCCACGTTCATGATAAAGTTGGTCATGATCAGTACGAAAAAGGCCATGCCCAGGATAAAGACAATGGCCGGGGCGTTCTGGAACAGGGTGAGCCAGTTGACCGCCATCCATTTGGCGGCACCGGTCTCCCACAGGCAGAATCCGATGGACATGGCGCCGGCAAAGAGCAGGACGATATTCCAGGGGATCTCTTCCAAGTCGTTGATGTCCAGGATGTTGACGATAAAAAAGAGCACGGTGGAGACCAGCAGGATGCCGGTCTTGTCAAGGGGCTTGAGCATGGGGACAAAGGATTTCAGGGCTATAATCAGGATGGTGCTGATAACGATTACGGCGGCCAGGATCTCCTTGGAACTCCAGGAGCCTAATTCCTTGTACATCCTGGACGCCTTCTCCTTGAGTCCGGGAATAGAATCTTTTTCCGGTTTGCAGGCAAACAGGAGAAAGAGCCAGATCAGGACGGTCATGCCCCAGCCGATCGGGGCCATATAATAGGATAACTGGAAAAAGCTGATATCAATACCGGTCATGTCCTTGTAAAATCCCAGGGCCACGGCGCCGCGGGCCGCGCCAAGCAGGGTTATGATACTACCGGCACCGGCCACATAGGCCATGCCGATGAAAAGACCCTTGCCGAATTTTGTTGGTTTTGTCTCGTCGGTGTAGAGGGCATAGATTGCCATGAGCAGCGGGAACATGGTGGCGGCCACGGCGGTATGGGCCATGATGTGGGTGAGTGCTGCGGTGAGGACAAAGCAGCCCAGATAGATATTACTTGTTTTCTCTCCGACAATGGAGAGCATCTTGTAGGCGATACGCTTGGTCAGTCCGGTCTTGGTAAAGACCATGCCGATGACGATGGAGCCAACGATAAAGAGGACGGAGGGGTCCATGAAGTCCTTGAATGCCACCTTGGCCGGCCGGATAAAGAACAGGGCCTGCAGAATACCGATGGCCAGACTGGTCACGCCGATGGGCAGAACCTCAAAGACCCACCATGTTGCTGCCAGTAGAAAAACAGCTATGGCGCCCTTGCCTTCTTTGGTCAGTAAGAAATTTTTCCCCTGCGGATCAACGGCATCCGGCCAGAGAGGGGAGTAATAGACGATGGCGAACAGCGCCACGCCCAGGGATAGGAAGAAGAGCCGCTTCCAGTTGAATGGCTCCTCCTTGCTTGGTAAACTCATGGTTTCTGATCTTGTATTTGTCATTATTGTACCCTTCTTTCTAAAGATAAGTAATAGCTCTCTGGTATCTGGTCAGGCAGCAACCCTGCCACAGACCACTTTTTTTATGTTACAATGCGCATTGCCGAGTGATTTCCGCAAAGATCTCTTCCATGCGAATAACACCAATAATTTGGTCCCCATCAACCACTGGCAGGATTGAATTTTCCGTGTTGAGCATCATCGCCAAGGCCTTGAAAAGCGGAAAATCCGCCTTCATAAAAAGTGGAATCTTGCTCATGAACTCACCGATCTTCTTCTGGCTCTGCTGCCTGCAGTCGGTAAAGAAGGAATCCTCCATGAGGATTGCCAGATTGGGAAATTCAGTGCTCTTGCCTTCAAATTTTTCTACCTTGGTAGCCTCGACAAGACGAGGCGCCAGGCCATGCAAAAGATCCTTGAGGGTCACTCTGCCCACCAGCTGATTGCGGTCATTGACAATGAGCAGGCAGGAGTAACGGATGCGATCTTTTTCACCAACGGCGAAAGAGCGGATCTCCGTTATCGCATCCTGGAGAGTCTGATTCTCGTTAAGATGGGGGTAACGATCCAGGGGAATGGTAACGTCTCTTACTAGGGGGAAATTTTCAGCCACAATGAGCCTCCTGTTATATTTATATTGTCTCTGACTGATGGCTGCTGAGGTGTTCACGGCAGCTATTATTGTTAATGATCAATTTTAAACGCACCACACCTGTACCACTTGTTCGTGGCCAAAATTAAAGGATGTCAGGGCGGGGAATTACGCTTGTAAACGCCGGTCGGCGTTGGGGATCAGGCTTGTTTACCAGGCCTTGTTTTTTATGATCTCTTTGAGCTCATCGCTGGTTTTTTTCTCTAAAACCACCATTCTTTTGTGCTTGGCTTCTTTGATTTTCTCCATCAGAGCACTAAGATCTACTGGCTTTTCCAGCAGATCCTCGGCGCCAAGTTTCATTGCCTCAATGCTGTTCTGAACCGTGGCATGGCCGGTGAGCATGATAATTTCGAGGTCAGGTCTTTTGTCTTTGATACGGCGCAAGGTCTCAAGACCGTCAATGCCGGGCATGGAAAGATCAACAATGATTGCGTCAAAGCTTTCATTTTCAACCTTGGAGACCGCATCCTCGCCGCTGTTGACCGTATCCACCTTCATTCCTCTGGTCTCCAGGCGCTCGGAAAGAAGATCGCAAAATTCTTCTTCGTCATCCACCAAGAGGACTTTGGCATCCATTTCTTCGCTCATTTCCTTCTCCTTTTTTTGTTACGATAAGCAACTCTGCTGTGTTTTTTCTAAGCTTTTACTGCTGCTGTGCTGCCGCATTTTTGTGAGCATCATATATGGTAGCAGACAACTCTTCGATATCAACAGGTTTCTGAAGATAAGCAAAGGCGCCGAGCTCCATACAGATCTCTCGATCCTGCTGTGTACCATGACCGGTAAGGATGATAATTTCTATATTGGATTTCGCCTCCTTGGTTTTGCGGAGCACCTCGATACCATCCATGCCGGGCATTCTCAGGTCGAGAACCATCACATCTGGTTTATTGTCATCGCTGGTAATCAGATTGAGGGCCTGCTGGCCATCATGAACCGCATAGGTACCTACATCCCGGTTAATCAGCCTCTCGGAAAGAGTCTGCGCCAACTCTTTTTCATCATCCACAAGAAGAACCTTGGAGGGGAGCTCAAATTTCTGCTGACGATAAATGGAGGTTTTGTAGTCCTTGCCTTTGACAACCTCCACGCCCTTGACCCTCTCCACTGCACTAACAATTGAGCTCAACTCACTGACAAATTTATCAAACAGGAAAACGCTTTTGTTCACGGTAAGAATGACATTGCCATTTTGGGCGTAAACTTCAATATTGTGCCCTTTAGCAAGAAGGGCCAGTTCAACTTTAGCAATCAAGGCCATATCCTCAACAGCCTGCAGCGATGACTCTGTTTTTTTAACCGTTTCTTTTTGCCTGCAGGTCAAAATCAACTGCACCGCTTCCTGAGGTGGTATGGTTGCCACAGGAATAACAATATCATAAAGGCTGGCGTCCCACGCCTCTTTCTTGTAGAGAAAGTCTGTCAGACTGAAGGCGGCAACATCACTTTTCTTGATCTCTTTCTGAGCATCCGTTTTAGAGAGGCCGGAAGCGACTCCGTTCACAATGCGGTTGGCCTTGGTGTCAAAAAGTAAGACCTTGACCACATGAGAGATTTCTGAAGGGATGAGATGGGTAATGAGACCCACAAAAAGATGACGATCATTTTCTTTAAGTATGGCAGCGATCGTGGCTTTAAGCAAACTGATACATCGCTCTTGTTCCAAAGTGAATTCATTAAAAACTGATTTCTTGCCAGAGAGTGCACGCTCCAATTTTTGGGCATCCATGCCCTGTTGATCTGCGGCTTTCAGAATCACCTCCTGATCAGTAACCACTTTACAACCTGACAATACAGACAATTCGTCAACAATCTCACTGCTGTTTGTGAACGAGCTGGACAAAATGGCAATTGATGGCATATTGCACCTCCGAAGTCATGAAAAGATTACATGCCCGCTTTTGCGAACAAATTTTCTGTTTCAATAGCAGTAAACGTGCCAATTTGATGATGTCTTTTTTTTATCAGTAAATCAGTTAGTTACTGCTGGGGCTGATGGTTCAATGCCTGTTGCTCTTAGTAGGGAATCTGAAACAAAACGAAACGTATGTGTATTAACTAGATGATTTAATAGATAGATTGTATTGAAACGGCTCGTGAAACGTTTACGTTTCTATTTGTTTCATATGGTTGTGTGCTGACCTTGTAAGAAGCTCATGAAGATTTTTTCTTGGGGAAAAGTGACTCCGAAGACTTAAACAATAAGTCGAGCTCTGAGTCGCCCAAAAATTACATTGAGGAGGGGGCGGGTGATGAGGTGGAGCTGGGTACTCTGCAACAAGGCCGGAAGATCTTTCACTGTCAGGTCTTCCGGCCTTGTTGCAGAGAGTTGATTATTCTTTGGTGACTTGAACCTTTTTCTGTTCTTTGTTGACGTAGATGTAAAAGGTTGGAAAGGCGACGAAGAAGGCCACACAGATCAGATATTCAATGCCTTTGATGTGGGTGTAGAAGTCGACCATTGTATGTAAAGGTTTTATCATTCCTGTTGCAGCCAAATATTGTCCTATCAGTTCACTGACCGACCAGTTCATGTAGGAAAGTGCGTTTATCACTGCGGCGCCGACCCAGATGCACATGATAGAACCGGTTGCGAGGAGAATTTTTCCTGTTGTAGAGTATCTGTTTTCCATTTTATTGCCTCGGGTAAGAGAGATAATGAGGTGATGAGCCGTTACGAAAGGACCTGGTCTTTTACAACGTCTTAATTACCGGTAAAAGCTGTAATTAGACCCTTCAATAACCCACCAAATCCGTAAGTTACCAGACCGCTGATGATGCAGGCAAATCCTCCTCCGCCAACAAGTCCCGCCATGGCAAATCCGACCACTAATGCAAATTTTGAGGTTTCGCAGCCAACATTAATTTGTGCTTCCTTGTTAATTTGTACGTTTGTATTCTTCATGATGTTCTCCTTATCTTGCTGATTTTTCACCTATTACGTCCTCTTTTACCTTCCATAAAGCATGAATGATGCCAGTTGTTCAATTGCTGGCATTAGGAATATGTCTGTTGTGTAACATGCTGATTGTAATGGTGAAATTTACCAAAAAGCCTTTTGGTATTATATTTGAGGCTTGCAACAAAAGTGAGATGAAGAAGGAGAATCGCAGCATAAGCGTAGTATTCCGGGAAACCCATGTGGTGTGAGCTCCACGAAAGTGTGGTGCTCTTTTGTGGATAGGAGCAGGATGACTGGTTACATCAGAATATGAGGTGAGGTGATGCCGAGGTGTAGGGCAGGGTCAGCAGGGAAATACGACTGTGGAGATGTTTTGTTGCTCAGACCCTGACTCAACCACCAGATCACCTCCAAAATTCTCGACAAACAGTTTACACTGCGGCAGTTCAGGCCATGACTCCGGGGCAGGTCCAGAATTATTCTGGCCTGGGTCTGGAGATTGCCAGGCAGTACCATGGTCTTGTATGGTGATCAGGAGCCGGTTGCGGCCTGTCTGTTGGGTAAGGATTGCGGCTATCCGAATCTGTTTTCGTTCATGGTTACAGACAGGATATTTTGTTAAAATGCGGCTTCTGGCATTTTGTATTAAAGACAGGAGGACAAATTGGATATTTTTACCATTCTTTGAAATTACTGGCAGGTCAGGCGCGATCTTGATATGCAGTTCAATCCCTTCTGTTTTTGTCTGTCCTTTGGTCAGATTGATAATGGGTTCTATGATTTCCTGAACCGTGTATTGCCGATTCTCTTCGCTGTTATCCCGGGCTAATTGCTGGAGCTCGACGGTCAGACGAGAAATTTTTTTCTCTTCTTTCAGCAGCTTTTGTAGGAGCGTTGCTACCTCTGATAGCTGCCCCTGCTCATCTATTAGATCTAACAAGGCCTGCGTATAGTTGATTGCACCATTGGACAGGTCGGTGAGTTCATGGGCAAGGCCGGTGGTAAGGCTGCCTAGTGTGGAGTAGCGGTATAGCTTGGATAGTGTTTCAAAGGAAAGAAGGGTTTCGGGTATGGAAGTCAAATTCGGAGGAGAATCGTTTATATTATCATGCATAAGATGATTAAAAAAATAGGAGAGCAGTGTCATTTCCCGGCTACTGAAACAATGATGGCCAGGATTGTAAAGAGTGATAATGGTAGGGATCTCGTCTTGTGATGGAACGGGAAATGAGGCGCTAGAAAAAGTGTCATCAGAAAATGGCAACAAGTTGCGTAATGATTCAGGAAGCGAAGAGGTAAAGAGGCGGGAGACCGTTGCGGTCTTTGTCTGTATCGCCTTGCTTACGGAGTCACATAATCCGCCAGCGGTTTTACAATATTTGAGTAGATGATCAAGGATATCAAGACAACCTTCTTTGCTTGCCGAGAGGCAACCACAGGCGCTGACAGGTTGAGGCAGTTCTTTATCTTGGATGAGGGTGCCGACCCAGACCAGACAATAATCAGCATTGACCTGGAGAACAGAGCAGATATCCTGCCACCGTTCTGTTGGTGATGTGGAATTTTTTTCAAGTGTTTCATAAAGGGCAATAGCGTTGCATATATGAGAGAGACGCAGATGCTCAGCAGCAAGGGTAGTAACGGTGTTGATAATTTCATTGACCGATACATCAAGGTTCGTTTTTTGCTCTATTTGCAAATCTGTGTTTTTATCATTGATGCTCCGTACCTGGTGACCCATTTGCAGAATAGGGTTGGTGATAGATCTGTTGATGAGAAAGAGCAGAGTGCTTACGACAAAGATAACAAGGGCCAGGCTGCCGACAAGTGTCTTGTGCAGACCGAGAAGCAGGGTTTGGGTATAAGATGACAGGCCCTGGTCGAATTGGCTTACACGTCCGAACATTGAGCGGAGCAATGCTGTCAGGGCAGAAAGCTGCTCTGATGATGCTGTGTCGATAGCCTCTTGCACTGCGCGTAATTTTACTACCAGCCCCACCAGATCAATCTGACTGATAAATCCCTGCTTGAACTCCTCAGGAATCAGGATGTCATTGCGGATGAGAGCGATATCGGCCTCCAGTTCTTCGATTTCTCCAAGGATATCTTTAAACTGAATTTTTTTTTGGGTTATCAGAGTTTCATTAATATGTTCCTTGATGGTGCTGAACTCAAACAACAATTGTCTGCTGGCAGTGACCACCTGTTCGCAATGTTGATAAAGGATATATTGTTTGACACTTAAAATGGTCACCACTGTTAACAGCAGGATAGCAATCCCGGTGCTCACGAGGAATATTGTTTTGAGAGGCAGTCTGAGAAGGAATTGTTGGAATAAACCTGCCTTTTTTCCAGAGGTCATGATTGCCATCCTTGTTTGCTGATACAGCAAGGTCCCTGGTGAATCAGGAACCTTGCTGTTGTTTGCTTACTTTTTTCCTTTCCAGTTATAGACTATCGGGAGGCGGTAAATGATGAAACGGTAGGTGAGAAAATAGAGAGAATAAATGGTGACGGTAATCCATACTTCTTTCCAGTGAGGAATTTCCGGATAAAGCTGCCAGTTATAGGTGATCATGGAGGTATTCAGACGATTCCAGATGATACCGAAAACAGTGATCCAGGCGGCAGCACGAGCCAGGGTGGCAGAATTGTTTCTGACGGCGGTGGCAAACATGAACATGGGCAGAACGACGCCAACACCAAGTTCCAGCAGGTAATAACTTCCCCAACCAGTGAGCAGATAGGCCCATTCCTGGTCATGGGCAATAGCGACTATCTTGATGACCAGATAGGTGATCATAGCAAGAGAACATCCTTTGCCCAGCTTAATGGTAATATCATCTAATGAATTTTTGAATGTATCATCACAGCGCCAGCCAGCAAAATTTCTGATCAGTGTTGAGGAGACAATGACCATGGAAAGACCAGCAAAGATGGATGAACAGAAAAAGTGTATCCACTGGAAGTTTGCTGACAGCCAGAGAGGATGCACCTTTGATGGCGCATAGGTAAATAGTGCGCCCAGTGCGCCCTGATGCAGGGTGGAGAGAATGATACCGGCAATGGTCAGCCCCAGAACCATTTTACGAATGACCCGTTTGCCTTTCAGCCAGCCTATCCATTCAAAAAAGGCGGGCAGGACTTCTGCAATCTGGACAGACAGATAGGTGGCAACATGCCAGGCCACCAGGAAGAGCACTGCCGCCGGTCCCAGGGAGACAAACATGGGATAGGGCAGGCGCCAGGGCATCCCTAAATCTACTTCGAGGAAGAGGACGGCAAAGAAATACCCCAGCAGACCATTGAGCAGGGCCAGCCGTTCGATGGGATGGAAGTCCTTGCGGCCAAAGAGCTCGCAGGTTGTGCCCAGCATAAAGCCGGAGGCGGAGAGGGGAACCATGCCAAAGAGTCCAAAACCGAGGAACAGTCCCCAGGGATAGTCATTAGAAGCATGGGTCACGGCTGCCAATCCGTAGATATAGCGCTGGAGAATCAGGGGAACTCCAACTGCAAAGATACCGATCATCAGCCAGTTGACCGGATTGCGGAAAAATTGCTTAAAGTAGTCTGAGGCGGAGAGTCCCAGCCAAAGCTTTTCTTTGATAGTCCATTCTGTGCCGTCTGATTTGATATGGTCGACAATGGGGATTTCAGGTCGTTGATGGGAAAAAAATCGCATGTTTATTCCTCCTCGTGTGTATCTTCATTCTTGTTCTTCAGCCAGTCCTTCCGAGTTGCCAGGAGATGGAACCCGGCAAAGAGGGCCGGCCAGATGGTCAGTACCATGGGAACGATACCGAGGAAGTCCTTGACGTAATTAAGAATCGGTTCCTTGGGGACATGGGTGTCAAATCCAACCTGATCAAAGGGGACGCTGGAGAGATACATCCAGGCGGTACCACCCACTTCATGTTCGCCGTAGATATGATCTTCATATTTATCGGGGGTTTCCCTGATGCGTTGACGGCCAATCTCTATAAGCTTGTTCCGTTTGCCGAAGGTCAGTGCCTCCTGGGGACAGGCCTCAACGCAGGCCGGCGGCCTTCCTTCCTTCAGGCGTGTATCGTAGCAGAAGATACATTTCATGATCCGCGGATTAAAGGCGCTGGAGTATTTGAAGGTGGGGATATAAAAAGGACAGGCGATCATGCAGGTACGACAGCCGACGCAGACCTTGGGGTTATAGATAACCGCACCTTCGGGGGTCTTGGTGTAGGCATTGACAAAACATGAGGTCAGACAGGCCGGTTCCTGACAATGGTTACATTGAATCTTCCGGAACAGCGGGTGGTCAAGACCAGGGACATCATAGCGGTTGACAATGGTGTAGCGGGTTTCATCGGTTCGTCGTTTCTGGCCGTGATGCATCTCGTCAAAGACGGAAAAGTCATCAAAAGGCTTCTCCGGTTGAGGGAGTTTTTGTTCCTCGTTGCAGGCGGCTTCGCAGCTTCGACAACCGACACAACGGGTCAGATCGACGAGTACGCCCATACCATCCGGATAGCCTTCAAAGGTTGCTGCCTGGCTCTTTTTTTCTGGGAGCACGGTTGCGGCAACGGTTCCGGCAAGTCCGCCCTTGATAAAAGTTCTGCGGCTTACAGTTGTTTTCATTGCTGGTTACCTCTTTTTTTGAACAATCTGGATCTTGAAAGATGCTTAATGGCCACTGTGTTCACCGCCTGTGGTTTCAGTTGGGGCGTATTTTCCTGTTTGAAACATCTTTTCTCCTGCCTCGGTCATGGTATGACAGTCCTGACAGCCGGTCGGCCCGCCCGTCTTCTGGTGGCAGGTCACACAGTTGAGATGGTAGGCGCCTTTCAATCCCGGCTTGTCAATATGATAGAGTGCAGGGTTGTCTCGTTTGCTGAGATCTTCTTTACTGAAACGATCACTGCTGTGACACTCCTGGCACGAGACGGTATCGGATTCACCGCTTTTGGCGTGACAGCGGATACAGTTAGGGTCAGTTACCTCTCCGCCGGTGGTGTGATGATGACACTGCACACAGGTCGCAATCTCGGTGTGCATGGCGTGATTAAAATCAACTCCACTATAGAGTCGGCTCAGGCTGTTGATTTCAACTGTTTCCGGCGCATCGGCAGCCTCCATGGCGCTTCCTGGTTGCGGCCAAAGCAACACACTCCCAATGGCTAGGGCCAAAGTGGTGCGAAGTAATTTTTTTCTTGTTCGCATACGTTTTCCTCCTTTAAAAAATTAACGAAACAAAGACCTATGGTAACGGCTCAGCTTGTTTAGACATGGAGTCTGTCAGGAGTTTTCCCTTTGTCCTGAACACCTGTAGACGAAACATCTGCGCAGTTACGACTTACGATATACGCAATGAACTTTAGCTCTAATTCGTTCCCTCTCTTTTTAATTTTAAAGATTCTTCAATCCCTTTTTGATTGAGATAACAGTGATAGACGATGGCCATTTCTTCGGCGTCTACGGTTTCATTAACCAACAGCGCTTCTGCCAGTTTATGGAGAAATTTGTTGTGATCCGACAACAGCTGCCTCGTAGCCTCATAGCATTCTTCGATAGTTTTTTTGATTTCGTGGTCGATGGTCTGCGCGGTCTGCTCGCTGTATGGCTTGACCGAAGAGCCGCCACCCAGGAATCCGCCCTGGTCCTGCATATGGGCGACTGGTCCAATGGTCGGATTCATCCCCCATTCACAGATCAGGCGGGTGGCAATTTCGGTTGCCGTGAGGATATCGTTACTGGCACCGGTGGTCAGTCTGCCGAAGATCAGTTCTTCCGCAACCCGTCCTCCCATGAGGATTTTGATCCTGTTGATAATGTACTCATAGGAGTAGGTATAGCGGTCATCCAGCGGTAATTGTTGCGTCAGGCCCAGAGCCCTGCCCCGAGGAATGATGGTAATCTTGTGGACCGGGTCTGTTTCGGGAAGCAGGGTGGCCATGATGGCGTGCCCTGCCTCATGATAGGCGGTAACCCGACGGTCTTTTTCACTGATAACAACACTCTTACGGGCCAGACCCATGATGATCTTATCTTTGGCCTCTTCAAAATCCGGCAGGGTAACTGATTGCTTGCCATGCCGGGCGGCGGTGAGCGCTGCTTCATTGACCAGATTAGCAATGTCTGCACCACTGAATCCGGGGATGCTTTTGGCGATCTCTGCCAGGTTGATGCCTGGGGACAGGACAATTTTTTTGCCGTGTACTTCCAGAATCTTCAGTCTTCCTTTGCCATCCGGCAGGGATATGGTGACCTGACGATCAAAACGGCCAGGCCGAAGCAGTGCCGGATCGAGCATGTCTGGTCGGTTGGTGGCAGCAACGAGGATGACCGTCTCATCAGATGAAAATCCATCCATCTCAACGAGCAGGGCGTTCAGGGTCTGTTCCCTTTCATCGTTGGAACCGCTGGCGTTACCGCCACTCCGTTTGCCGCCTATGGCATCGATTTCGTCGATGAAAATAATACAGGGGGCGTTTTTCTTCGCCTCGGTAAAGAGCTCACGCACACGTGAGGCCCCGACACCGACAAACATCTCCACAAAATCAGAGCCGCCGATGGAGAAGAAGGGAACCGATGCCTCGCCGGCAATAGCCTTGGCGAGCAGGGTTTTTCCGGTGCCGGGAGGGCCTTGCAGCAATATTCCTTTTGGGATATGTCCTCCCAGTTTACTGAATTTCTCAGGATTTTTGAGTGAATCGACGATCTCGGTGAGCTCGCCTTCGGCCTCCTCAATGCCGGCCACATCGGCAAAGGTAATCTTGCTGACTCCGATGGGGGTCTGATGGGAGCTTTTTCCTTTGCCAAATCCTGCCCCTGAGGACTTCCCTGACTTGGTTTTGTTGAAGATAAGCCAGCCGCCCAGGATGAGGACGACTGGAATCATGGATTGGAGAAAGTTGCCAAGGCCTGGATCTGATGGGTCGGCGGTAATTTCAACGGATTTATTGATGAGCTGGGGCATCAGTCCCGGCACGTCTGGAGAGAACGTGCTGAAACTGTTGCCTTTCTTGTTCTCTCCGGTGATCTCCCCGCCTCGGAGGTGAATCTTTTTTATTTCCGCCTTATTTAGATCAGCAAGAAATGCGGTGTAGGTCATGCTTGGCGGAGTGGTTTCCCGCAACCAGACGTTATAGCCGACAACGCCAAGGGTAGTGAGAAGAAGCATCAATAATCCCATCTGTATGTTATTCATTAGGTCCTCCTTACGATGACCTGGGTGGACACCAGCTCTCGATACGGTTTGGGCTTATTGGCCAGAACACCTTCGAGCAGAAGATTGAAGATTGCTTGCAGATTTGGCAGCATGGCGCTGTTGTTTCTGAAACAAAACTCATTCAGATAGAGCTGTAAGTGCTTCAGCGCCACTCCTCCCCGATGGACCTTATTCAGCCATATCTCAAAGCCCTTGATAAGTTGCTCTGCTCGATGGGGATTATGGGTCGGTGAGTCGACGACATAGAGATATCCTTCCTGATCGATTGTTCTGTAGGCGGCAAGTCCAGGGGCAAAGACAGAGCTCCCGGGTGTGACGGCTGTTCTCAAAAATGTATTGATTGCCGAAGGTTCCAGTGTTTCGATGGTGGCCATTCTGATTCTTCCGGTGATTCCTGCAGGAAGAATGGTCTCTGCAGCAGCAACGACCAAGGCTTGATTGGGTTTTTCCCATGCGGGCAGGACAGGGGCGCATCCCAGTTCGATCAGACCATGGCAGGCGGTATTGTCTGCCGTTCCCATGGCCATACGTAATTTTTGCAACCATGTCCAGGCGGTTTGATAACTGGAGAGCTTGAGAAGACGTTGCAGGTTTTTGGCGCTGGTGTCAGTCTCATTTGCACAGAGCCACCAGATTGCAAGGAGCCATTTGGAAAGGGCTTTTTTGCTGCCATGCATAATTGTATTGGTGGTGATCGAGGATGGATGTCCGCAATGTGCGCAGGTTATTGTACGGGAAGGAGGGAGTTGCTGGTGTTGCCATTGGCAGTAAGGGCATTGGAAACCTTGCGGCCAGCGTTTATGAAAAAGAAAAGCAAGGCAGGTGTCTTCATCACTGAACCAGTTTGGAATCAGCTGTTCGTTCATCGAGAAGGTGTTTGTATGATGGAACGGCTCATTCATTGTGTCACCAGTTAAAAGTTCCTGACTTATCCACTTTGATTAGAGTTATTGCACATATGGTGCCATGTTTTGGCGGCTTTTTGTCCCTTCGGAGGGGATCATTGATATCTTGTTGTATTTGTAGGGTAAATATATGAGGATTCGTTCAGTTTGTTGTATGGTCTTCTTCGCTGGCTGTCTGCATTGTGAACGGAGATATTTTAGGTTAATATGCCGATATCTTATGATAAAAATGCTTAATTATTGTGCCCGAGTTTTGCTGGTGCCGCCAGGAGAGAGGAGAAGAGGGGGGAGTGAAAAAGTGAAAAAAGGAAAGGACTTTACCGCACATCTGTTGCAAAACCACGCTTGTGTGGCAACAGATGTGTGGTAAAAAAATGGGGAAAACTCCAATTCTACTGGAGTTTCATCCTTCTCACTGAGGGAGAAGGCGACCGAAGGTCGGATGGGGAGAGCTGCAGATCCTTAAAATCAGTCATTCTCACCTTGGCCGAGACACTTCATCACAATTTAAGGACATTCAGGTCAATATTGAGTTCCCGCACCTTGCGGTAGAGGGTGGAGCGGTCCATGCCCAGGAGGCGGGCCGCTTTTGCCTTGTTACCTCCGGCCTTACTGAGTGCGGCAAGTATTCGGTCGACGATGGGCATATGTTCAAGGGGGACTGTGTAGGTGTTGGCAGGTGCTGTCTCCAGGTATGGGGGTTGCGTTATTATACTATGGCCAAATGGGGTCTGCTCCGGTCTGTAGGTGGTGACCTCAAGGGGAAGATGTTCTGTGGATATGGTGGAGCCGTAGCAGAGGACGCAGGCCCGTTCGATGACATGTTCCAGCTCTCGGATATTTCCAGGCCAGGGATACGAGGAAAGGAGTTCTCTGGCCTGATCAGAAATGCCGCTCACGGTCTTGCCGATCCTGCTGGAAAATTTCTGGATAAAGTGGTTGGTCAGGAGGATAACATCATTCTGGCGTTCCCGCAGTGGAGGCAGGATGATGTCGATAACGCGCAGGCGAAAGTAGAGGTCTTCGCGAAAGCCCCCTTCCTGGACTTTTTTCTTCAGATCCACATTGGTGGCGCCAATGACTCTGACATCCACCTGAATCGGGGTGTCCCGGCCGACTGGATAAAAGGTCTTTTCCTGGAGAAAGCGTAGCAGACGTAGCTGCATCATCGGCGATATATCGCCAATTTCGTCGAGAAAGAGAGTGCCTCCATCGGCCTGGAGGATCCGGCCCATTCTGTCCTGATCAGCCCCGGTAAAGGATCCTTTTTTGTGACCGAAGAGTTCACTCTCCAGGAGATTTTCAGGGATGGCTGTACAGTCAACCTTGATAAGCGGTCGATTTTTTCTGTGACTTTCAAGGTGCAGGGCCTCAGTCACCAGTTCCTTACCGGTGCCCGATTCCCCGGTAACAAGAACAGTGGTGTCAACCCGGCCCACGTTTTCGATCATGGTATAGACGGTCTGCATGGCATCACTGGCCCCGATGATCCGGTGAAAGGTTGATCGTCTGCCGGACTGCAGGGGGATTTTACTGGTCATATCACGAACGACGATGACAATACCCTGAAAACCGCCCCTTCCATCTTCCAACGGAGAGATACAGATAGAAAGAACCTTCTGGCGCTTGTCCGGGGTGGTGCATTCAATCCGATGTTCAGTGATTTCAATACCGGTACGCAGGACTTTTTCGGCGTCATCTTTTAGCGGGCAGAACTCATCGTTGCCGCAGCTTGATATAAGATTTGCTCCTTCAACCAGTTGTGGCCGCAGTTCGAGGAACAGAATCCTGGCAGCCGGGTTCATCCTGAGAATGTTGAAATCACGATCGGCAGTGAGAATGGCATCGGTGACACTTCGAAAAATGGTTTCCAGAGAACTTCGGTACTGTTCCCGCTCCAGTTCGGCCCTTTTTTTTTCCTGTTCCAGTTTACGTTGTTGCAGGGCCAATCGTGCGGTTCGAAGCAGGGTCTCTTTTTCAACGGGTTTGGGGATATAATCAAAGGCGCCAAGACGTACTGCCTCGGCGGCCGTTTCTACGTTGGGATAACCAGTGACCATGACAACAGGGCAATCAAGGCCCAATTCTCTGGTCCGTTTTAGCAGGTCAATCCCGGAGGCACCTTCAAGAACGATATCACTGATGATCAGGTCAAATGTATGGCTGGTCAGGGCGGTGACCGCCTCCTCAAAGGTGGCGGCCATAATGACCGGTGAATAGCCTTGGCGTTTCAGAAAGATCTGAAAGGTGTGGCGCAGGCTCTCCTCATCGTCAACAACAAGAATGGCGGTTTCGTTCTCTTCATATTCAGGCATGATAGTCTCGCTGTTATTTGTTGAACCTATTCAGGTGAAGGTATTTTTCAAGTAAAGATGTTCAGGTCTCTGAAGACCACAACAGCCCCGGTGAGTTGATTTTTTTCCCTGATGGGAGTGCTGGTATATTCGACAGGGAAGGATTCACCGGTCTTGGTCCAGAAGATGTCATCTGATTTATAGTGCACGGCACCATCTTTATAGGCCATATAGATGGGACACTCCTCTTCCGGATAGTGTTCGCCGTTTGCGTGGGTGTGATGGACAAGGTCGTGATGGGATTTCCCGATCAGATCTTCAGCCTCCCATCCCAGCATAATCGAGGCAGCTTTGTTGAGAAAAGTGACATTGCCCTGGGCGTCCAGTCCAAAGATCCCTTCTCCGGCAGAATTGACAATCAGCTCAAGCTGTTTTTTCAGTTTGTTGTTCTCTGAGATGTCTCGGAAAACTACAACCGCACCGCTCAGGGTGTCGTTTTCAACAATGGGCGTGCTTGTGTATTCTACCGGAAAACTTGTCCCTGATTTTGTCCAGAATGTTTCATCGGATTCATAATGAATGGAGCCATCTTTATAAGTCTTGTGAATCGGGCATTCACTGATGGGATATTTGCTGCCATCATTATGGGAGTGATGAACAATATCGTGATGTGAGTTGCCAATGAGATCTTGTCTGCGCCATCCCAGTAAACGGGAAGCGGTTTTGTTGATAAAGGTGACATTGCCACTGGTGTCGATACCAAAAATTCCTTCCGCGGCGGAGTCAAGGATGATCTCAAAGCGTTGCTGCAGTTTTCTGCTTTCTGTCTCTGCCTGGATACGTTCCGCAATTTCCCGGTTCAAAGAGCCGTTTACCACTGCCAGTTCAAATGTCCTTCGTTCTACGGTTTCTTCCAGATTGAGCTGGGTTTCCATGAGTGAGTGGGTGGTCTCTGCCAGTAGGGTGCTGTTTTTGTCAAGGAGTGTGGTGTATTGTCTGCAACCCCAGAGAATCAAGAATGCTGTGGCAATGAAGAGCCCGGTCATGATAATACACGACCAGAGGGCGTAAGGCAGTTGAAGAGTGGCGGTGCTGTCTGTCTGGAGTCGGTCAAGATAATAGAGGATCAGGGTCGTCGCGAAAAAAAGGAGGGCGATGCAGGAGAGAATTCGTGTTTTAGTCGTCATCTTAGTTATCATGTGAGTCTCCACTGTTTTCTGCAACAGGCAGGTCAACGATCAATGAGGTGGAACGTCCCATTTCGCTGCTGACTCTCAGGAAGCCATTATTTTCAAGGACCAGACCATGGCTGATACTGAGCCCAAGTCCAGTTCCTTCGCCACTTGGTTTCGTTGAAAAAAAAGGATCAAACAGGCGATCCATGATGTCATGCTCAATACCTGTCCCCTGGTCGGTGATGGTCAGGCGAATATATGATTTTTCTTTCTGTGTTATTTCCTGTCCTTTGATTGTTACCCGTTTGTTTGGATTTGGTTCAGGATACCGTTTGTTCAGGGCGTATCGTGCATTACTCATAATATTCAAGAGGACCTGCTGGATCTGTTGGGAGTTACACATGATTGGGGGCAAGGTCTCCGGCATATCAAGTTCCAGGATGATACTGTCTTTTTTGAGTTGATGATTGATCAGATCAATACAGTTTGTGATTACATTCTGGAGCACGACAGGGGCCTGAGAATCTTCATGGCGGCGGGCAAAGTCGAGGAGATTGCTGACAATTGCTGCTATCCGTTTGCCTTCTCTGATAATACGATGCAGGTTGTCCAGGTTTTCAGGATCAAGGGGGTCGTCAAGGATGATCTGGGCATAATTGATGATCCCATTAATGGGATTATTGATTTCATGAGCGACACCCGCAGCCAGTTCGCCAACGGAAGCCAGTTGAGCCGCGCGCATGGCCTCGGCCTTCATCAGTTCTTCTTCGGTGAGATCTCTGGCGATCAGCAGCGTGGCTTCCTGGTGGCCTTCCGTTGGTGCTAGGGGACTGAGCGTTATAAGATAATTGCCATTTAAGCCTCTTAGCTCAGCTTCATTAATCATGCTTTTTCTGGTGCTGATCTGTGCCTCTAGAGGGCAAGTAGCGCCCGCTGCGCGTCCTCCGTGGAGGATGTCACAGACTTTTTGATCGATAACCTCTTCCCTGATTTTTCGCGCGGCGGCAAAGGTGGCCGGGTTGGCATCAAGGATAATATTTTCACTGGATACGATCAGGGCTGGATCCTGGATGGAGGCAAAGAGGTTCTCCCATTTTGTGATTGCTCGATTCAGCGCCAGATCGGCTTGTAGTTGTTGAGTGATGTCTATGCCAAAAAGAACCAGACCTACCTTGCTCTCCTGGATATCTGGGCGGATGGAAGCGTGCCATTTAATGGTTCTGTTCTTGTTGCTTTTGGTCAAAAGCGTTGCCTGAAAATTGATATTTTCACTACTTCCTTTAATAATTTCAGAAACCAGATGTTGGCATGAGGCGCGAGACTCCGGGGCGATCAGCGCGTCCACCCAGTATTTTTCATACACTTCCTCCTGGGAATATTCAGTAACTTCTTCTGCCTTGGGATTCAAGGAGAGGATCTTTCCGCAGGGGGCAATCGACACCATCATGGCCTGCACGGTATTAATAATCTCACGGTTAAAGTCGCGCTCAATCTCCAGGCGGTTTCTCATCTCCTGAGAGTAGAGGGCCAGTGAGATGTCGGCAATAACCAGGGCCAGAAAATCCACCTCGGATTCTGTAAAGGTGTCGATTTGGTCGGAATGGATGTTGATGACCCCATATTCGCAACCTTTGTGAATCAGCGGCCATGAAGAGCAGGAGCGGACGCCTGTTTTGTTTGCCATTTCACTGAGAATTGGAGAAGATGGGCCGGTACTAATGTCTTGAATGATGACACGACTCCCCGATAAGAGTGCGCGGGCCGCAGGGTTGTTGTCATTCATGTCGGTGATGACCTGTTCAACCAGAGTCATACAATCTTTCTCTGGAAGATTCTCAGAGGTCAATGCTACAAGTGGTGTAATGCCGGTACCTTCCATATCTCTCTTACCGGCCCATACCAGGCAGAACTCTTCTTTTTCCAGGATGATGCGGCAACATTCCCTCAAGAGGAAGTTGAGATCAGTGTGCGCGTTGTCCGTGGCGCTGAGTTCACTGATGGCGGTGAGCAGTTTGTTACGACGTTCATGTTGCTGTAACATTTTTATTTCTTTTTTTGATAGGGTTGTCGTCATGAAACACTCCATATGTTTTGTCACATGTAACAGCTCTTACTACACATGTGTAGTGTAATGTGTAGTACTGAGAGAGATTCATACTACACTTATGTTGTATAAATGAGACTTTTTCAGCTTTATGTGTTGGTAATGCATCTATCGTGCCGGATTCAAATTTATGGAGGGATGAAATACTGTGGGGAGGAGAGGCCTTCGCGGAGGGCGGGTGATGAAGTGGGGAAACAACAAAACCGGAAGATCTTTCACTGTCAGGTCTTCCGGCCTTATTGCAGAGAGTTGATTATTTTTTGGTGACTTGAACCTTTTTCTGTTCTTTGTTGACGTAGGTATAAAAAGCCGGGAAGGCGGCAAAGAAGGCAACACAGATCAGATATTCAATACCCTTGATGTGGGTGTAGAAATCAACCATTGTGTGTAAAGGTTTAATCATTCCGGTTGCCACCATATATTGTCCTGCCAGTTCGCTGATTGACCAGTCGGCCTGAGAGAGAGCTGCCGTAACTGCCGCTCCAACCCACAGACACATGATCGTTCCAATTCCAAGGATAACTCTACTTGCTGTTTTTGAAGATTCCTGTGTCATGGTGTTCCCCTTCTGTGCTTGGTTATAATAAGGTCTTCTAATTTTCTTGTGTGGGTTTTAAACTCCGGTTATTGCCGTAATCAATCCTTGAACCAGCCCACCACTTACCAGGCCGCTGATCATGCAGGCACATGCCCAGATTCCAACGAGAGCTGCCATGGTGAAACCGGTAGCCATTGCAAATTTAGAAGTTTCGTATCCGGTATCGATTTTAGTTTCATTTCTGGTCTGTGTATTTGTTCTCATGATGTTCTCCTTCTCTGGTTGTTGCTATCAAGTTGTTCGATTTTATTAGGTGAATCCTAAGAGCCGATTACTGCCGTAATAAATCCTTGAACCAACCCGCCGTTTAATAAGCTGCTGATCATACAGGCACATGCCCAGATTCCAATGAGAGCTGCCATGGTGAAACCGGTAGCCAATGCAAACTTAGAAGTTTCGTATCCGGTATCGACGTTTGTTTCATTCCTGGTTTGTGTGTTTGTTCTCATGATGTTCTCCTTTATGTAGTTGATTTTTCTTCTTTTCTGTCAGTCTTTACCTTCTCTAAAGCATGAATGATGCCAGTTTGTCATTATGTGGCAAGATACTGTTTTTATTTTTCTTACATATTGATTTTATAGAAAAAATAGTTAAAGCAGCCTTCTGCCTGTAGATTGTGGACTTGCTACAGAAGTGAGGTATGGTGCGAAGATAACGGCATAAGCGTGGTGTTCAGAAAGAAGAGTGTGGTGCGGTTTCTACGGAAGTGTGGTGAGCTTTTGTGGATAGGTAATGACGTGTAGTGCGTAAGCTCTTTGCACAATGAAGATGATTACGTTAAAAGGTACTATCGAAGTATTGAAACATGTTTTCGTCTGCTTATTATGATTGTAGGGTGAAGCTGATTCCCTGAATCACAATGCTGATTTTTTAAGGTTCCTTAGGATATTATGAGCAAGAAGAGTCTTTTCCCCGCCGGTGGATCCCTGCTGATCTACCCGCCTTTTGCCGATCCAACCTGGCCTTATGTGAGTCTGCCGACTCTCAAGGGATATCTGGGCAGGCGGGGGATTCCGGTGACAGTCCGGGATCTGAATGTCGAGGCCTTTTCTGTCCTGACGGCTGAGTCCACCACTGACGAATGGCAACAGCGCTTGTCGGCCCGGTTTCAGGTGCTGAATGGTCGGGACAGCTTGACCCTGTCCGAGCAGATGGAATATCGGCGAGTGGCAGAGGCTCTGCCTCTCTTTCAGGATTTTGCTGCGCTCATAACGGTGATGCGGGATGAGGTGAGCTTTTATGATCGGGCCGTTTATTCTGCAGGGCGTGATGGGATTGAAGATCTTTTTCAGATTATGGAGGCAGTTTATTTCCCGTTTCGCTTCAACTGCAATCGGGCAGATCATCTGGTGGCGCCTTGGGATTTCACCCTTCTGGACTCCTATATCACACAGCGTACAAGCCCCCTTGATCATTTTTATCGCCAGCAGTTGGCCGAACTTGAACCTCCGCGCTTTGTCGGGATCTCACTGACCTTTGTCTCCCAGATTCCCGAGGCATTTTATCTCTGCCTTCTGCTCAGGGACGCCTTTCCTGGCTGTTTCCTGATGCTGGGTGGGCCTTGTCTTGATTTGATGGTCCGTCATGGCCGTCCCGAAGTGGTGTCCCGGATTTTAGACCATGTGGACGCCATCACCATGCAGGAGGGCGAGAAGACCCTGGAACAGCTTCTGCCTCTGCTCGCTGACGGCCTTCCTGATCAGGAACAACTTGCCGCAATCCCCAATCTGATCAGCCGCGATAAGGTCAGCGGCGTTGTTCATCAGGGGCCGCCTTGGGTTCTCGATCTTGTGGAGAGCGTGGCACCAGACTATTCCGATCTCGATCTGAAACTCTACCTGGCGCCCTCGTCCATGCTTCTCTATAGTCCGACCAGGGGCTGCTACTGGAACAAATGCTCTTTCTGCGGCTATGGCTTTAATCAATCCGGAGCGCATGCCTACCGGGAGATCCCGGTACAACAGGCAGTGGCCGATCTGCGGGCGCTGCAGGAGCAGTTCGGGGTTGCCAATTTTTATCTCTCCTGCGATGTCCTCTCGCCCGATTACGCCTTTCGTCTGGCCCAGGAGATCCTCGATACCGGGCTTGAGGTTTACTGGTCGACAGATCTGCGTATTGAGGCGGCCTATACCCCTGAGCGTTGCCGTCTGCTCTACCTGTCTGGCCTGCGGGCCGTGGCTTTCGGGGTTGAGAGCTGTTCGCAGGCGGTCCTGCGCCTCATGCACAAGGGGACAAGCCCTGAGCGTATTCGCTCGGTCAATCGTCATTTCCATCAGGCCGGAATCTCCACGGCCTGGATGACCTTTCTCGGTCACCCGGGCGAGGGATTCAAGGAGGCCAAAGCTACCTTGGACCTGTTGGCGGCGGAAAGAAAGGTCGTGGATCAGTTTATCGTCGGCACCTTCGGCCTGACCCCGGGCTCCAGGATTGCCTGCAGACCGGAAGAGTTTGGTATTGATTCCATCTACTTTACAGCAGGTGACGTATTCAGGCTCTTCCCGCTCTATAGCGAGCGGCAGGCTAAGATAAATGATAACGATCCACGATTTGAGCAGTTGGACGTACAGATTGACGATCTTTCCTCCCGTTATCAGCTTGACCATTACCCCTGGGCCGGGGCCATTTCCACCCATCATTCGTTTTTGTATCTGCTGCGCTATGGGCAAAGGGTCTTTGCCAAGGCATGGCCTCTGCCTGCCAAAAGGAAAGGGAAGGCTGGGTCCGGAAAGAAGATTCGTCCCCGTTTCCCCTTGGCCGAGCTGCGTCGACGGGAAGAGCAGTTTATGGGCCAATATCTGGAGGGAGCCTTGGAACTTGACCATGAGACGGGCTTGACAGCTCTGTGCTTCGATCATTTTCAGGATGCACTGGCCCGAGAGGGTAGTGGAAACAAGAGGTGATCTTCCGACCGAGACGGTCTGAGCGGTTTTTTTTATGGATTTACCTTATTCCTCTGCACGGCAGGGGAATAAAGCTTCGGATGCGTTCCATCCAGATTACCTTTAACCCTTAACTATCGACCTTCCTATGCTTCCCATTATTACCTTTATCGGCTGGCACAACAGCGGCAAGACCACCCTGGTGACCAAGGTGGTCGCCCATCTGAAACAGCGTGGCTATCGGGTGGCGGTGATCAAATCGACCAAGGACCAGGGGCTCAGCTTTGGTGCACCGGGCACCGATACCGCCAGGCATCGTCAGGCCGGGGCTGATACGGTGCTGCTGGTGGCACCTGATCAGATGACCATGATCACCGAAAACAAGGGCAAGTCTCTGGTGGATCTGGCTCGCCGTTTCTGTTCAGATGTGGATATTGTTATCGGTGAAGGATTTAAAGGGGCGGAAGGGGTGCCCAAGATCGAGGTCAGAAGGGAGACGGATCAGCCTTTATTGCGGGAGCAGGTGCAGGGAGTCATAGCGGTGGCCACCGACCTTGTTCTCCCTGATGATCCAGGCTGTGCCCTGTTCAGGCTTGATCAAGGTTTGGAAATTGCCGATTATATCGAGCAATATTTCCGTATGGATAGTCTTACAAGGGACTGAAGCGGGCTTTCATCTGAACCAGAGATTACAGACAAGTACTGCAGCGATGATACCAGCCGCATCGGCGCAGAGAGCGGCGGGCAGGGCATGTCTGGTCCGGCGGATACCCACGGCCCCGAAATAGACGGCCAGCACATAGAAGGTAGTTTCCGTTGAGCCCTGGATGACTGAAACCAGATCAGCCAGAAAACTATTGGGTGCCTGATTGACGATTTCACTCATGAGGCCAAAGGCGCCGCTTCCGGAAAGGGGGCGCATGAGGGCCATGGCCAGGGCCTCGGCCGGCATCCCCATGGCGGTTGTGATGGGTGAGAGAATGGTGATCATGATGTCCATGGCGCCACTGGCCCGGAACATGCCGATGGCCACAAAGATGGCCACCATGAAGGGAATGATGCGCACTGCCGTGCTGAAACCCTCTTTGGCGCCATCGGTCAGCGCTTCATAGATCTTGACCCCGCGCAGATAGCCAAAGATGAGCAGACCTGAGATGAGTATCGGAATCAACCAGCTGGACAGGGCGTTCAGGCTGGCAGCCGAGAAGGCAAAGGGTTCTGAGGCCATACTGAGCTGATATCCCACACCGCCGAGAAAGGCGGCAATCATCAGCCAGATAAAAATCCGGCCTGCCGGGCCTGGAGGAAGCAGTTCCGACCCTGTTTCCGGTGCCGCACTGGGCTCTAAATGCGGCGCTTCCGCTGTTACCTGGTGCTCTCTCGCTACCCCCGGCTCTCGTTCTCTGACTGCCAGAATCTTGGCCATGACAATCGCCACCAGGGTGGAGCAGCAGGTGGCAATCAGGGAGGGGATGAAAATCGAGGCCGGGTTTGTGGCACCCGCCGCCGCCCGTACCGTAATGACCCCCAGCGGCAGGATGGTGACGCAGGAGGTGTTGATTGCCAGAAACAGACACATGGCATTGGTGGCCGTGCCTTTTTCCGGGGCCAGCTTTTCCAGCTCCTGCATGGCCTTGATGCCCATGGGGGTTGCCGCGTTACCGAGGCCAAGGGCATTGGCCGCCATATTCATGATCATGGCACTCATGGCCGGGTGATCGTGGGGCACCTCCGGAAAGAGTCGCACCATCAGGGGCCGCACCCGCCTGGCAATGATCTGCATGAGCCCGCCGACCTCGGCCACCTTCATGATGCCCAGCCACAGAGCCATAGGTCCGATCAGACCTATGGCCAGGACTACTGCGTCCTTGGCCGATTCAAATGAGGCCTTGGTCAGGGCATCCATCTTGCCTGTATAGGAGGCGGTCACTGTGGCCAGCACCACCATAGCCAGCCAGATGATATTGATTGCCGACGGTTTTTGTTTCATTCTTTGACAAAGACCATGCAATCAGATGACAAACGATTGCAGAGATTCAGGAATCACCACATTCTCCAGACCCAGCTGGGTGCGCAGATCATTGGCCAGAGTATGGGAGGCCTCCTCTTCGCCGTGGACAATGAAGGTATGTTCAGGCTTTTTGTTCATTACCTGCACAAAATTCATCAGTCCGTCATGGTCAGCATGACCGCTGAAGCCCGTTTGTACTTCAACATGGGCCCTCATCTGATATTCATCTCCATAGATTCGCACGATCTCTTCTTTTTCGACAATCTTCCGGCCAAGGGTATTCGGGGCCTGCCAGCCGGCAATAAGAATCGTGTTGCGTGGATTCTCGATACGGCTGCACAGATGATGGAGGATGCGGCCGCCTTCCATCATGCCGCTGGCGCTGATAATGACCATCGGCCCTTTCATCTCGTTCAGTGCCTTGGATTGCTCAACAGACTGGGTATACTTAAGCCGGCCAAAACCAAAAGGGTTGTTGTCGTCGTCAGTCAGGAGAAATTCACGGATCTCGGAATCATAAACCTCGGGATGGAGGCGGAAGATATCAGTGGTCCGGGTGGCGAGCGGGCTGTCGACAAAGATGGGCAGGTCGGGGATGTTGCCGCTGCTGTGTAATTTATGCAGGGCGTAGACCAGCTGCTGAGTCCTGCCCACAGCAAAGGCTGGAATCAGCAGGGTGCCGCCTCGCTGGGCGGTTTCGTTGACGATACGTTCCAGTTCCTTTTCCGATTCAAAATAAGGAGGGTGAGTTCGGTTACCATAGGTACTCTCCATGATGAGGATGTCCGCGCCGGCGGTGAGGGGAACGGGATCGCGGATGATGGGAATACCCGGCCTGCCGATGTCACCGGAAAAGACCAGGCGTCGGAATTTCCCGGTTTCCTGGTCTTCAATATCGAGGATGATATGGGCGGAACCTAGCATATGGCCCGCATCTATCAGGGTCAGATGCACTCCCGGAAAAAGCTGGTGGCTTCGGTTATAGCTCAGGCCCATGAATTGCTCCATGGCCCTGGCCACATCTTCCTTAGTATAGAGCGGCTCAAAGGGGTTCTGTCTGTTTTTCTTGCGCCGCTTATTGACAAATTCCACATCCTTTTCCTGGATAAAGGCGCTGTCCATGAGCATGACGGCGCACAGATCCCGGGTGGCGGAGGTGCAGACGATATCGCCCCGGAAACCGTTTCTGACCAGACAAGGGATGCGCCCCGAGTGATCGATATGGGCATGGGAGAGGATGAGCACATCCACCTCTTTGCCCCGGCAGAAATCGCTGCGGTTTCGCTCAAAGGCCTCCTTGCGCTTTCCCTGAAACAGGCCGCAATCGAGCATGATGGTTTTGCCGTTGACTTCAATAAGGTGCAGGGAGCCGGTAACCGTTCCGGCTGCTCCATGGAAGGTGATTTTCATGATTTCCTCTTAGTTGTTTACGGCAGCATGTAAGGTCTTGAGTGCCGCTTCAAAATTGAAAGCCTCAATCTGTTGCGATAATTCGTTGAAGTGTCCCCCCATGGCGGGACGTAAGAACGGGGCTGCATCACGTATCAGCAGGCTGGCACGGCCATTGTTTTCTGTCAGCAGCTCTTCCAGCTCGGTGAGGACCTGTTGCAGCCGGACCGGATCTGCTTGGGTTATTTCTGCGCCGTCCTTGACACCCGCGACACTGGGCTGTCCCTCGGCGTCTTCAGGCAAGGCAAGAATTGCCGTATTTAACAGCGTTTGCTCACGGGCAAGGGCTTGGAGCAAGGGCTCAGTTTCGCTGGCTGGCTGTTCTTCTCTGAAGGCTGTTTCCAGTTGGGCTGCAAGATCTCGAACACGGTTTGCCCCCAGGGTTGCGGCAACCCCTTTCAAGCCATGGGCGATGTCCCGGCTTCCAGGAAAATTACCGGTGCTCAGCAGTTCAGTAATCCGTGCGGCATCATTGGAATGAGACAGGGCAAACTGGCGTAATATCTTGACATAGGTGGCGATGTTGCCATGTAAATTTGACAGGCAGAGCGTTGGGTCAAGGTTAGGAATCTGGCCTAACAGTTCATGTAAGCGGCTCTCTTGCGGAATCGTGGTTTTGTCAGCATAATGGGCAGGGAGCGGGCATGTCTGTCCCGGGAGCCATTTTGACAGGGAGGCAAACAATATCTCCGGCTCCACTGGTTTGGAGATGAAATCATTCAGCCCAGCCGCCAGACAGGCGTGACGGTCTTTATCGGAGGTGTTGGCTGTCATGGCCAGGATAGGCAGCTTCGTGCAGTTTGGCAACAGGCGAATTGCCTGCGTGGCCTCCAGGCCATTCATCACCGGCATCCGTATATCCATCA
The DNA here is from genome assembly GCA_028697885.1 of Desulfocapsaceae bacterium. Taxonomy (GTDB): domain Bacteria; phylum Desulfobacterota; class Desulfobulbia; order Desulfobulbales; family Desulfocapsaceae; genus UBA2270. The sequence goes on along the minus strand of JAQVER010000011.1, from coordinate 8,576 downwards.
GGATCAGATCGTAAACTGTGCTGCGGCTTTTCTCCACGGCCTCGCGGCCGTTTTGTGCGGTGTCTACTTCCAGTCCAAGCCCTTGCAGCATTTCCAGGATCACTTCCTGATTGATGGAATTATCTTCGACCAGCAGCACGTGGGCACCACCATGGCGTTGCCGTATTGCAGCCTCGGTATTCATCTCGGTTACAGCTGCAGTCGGATCCATGACCTGTTGGCCTCGTCCGAGTCTGGCAGTGAACCAGAAGGTACTGCCGTGATCCGGTTTACTTTCAACACCTGCCTCGCCACCCATCATATGGGCCAGACGGGAGGTAATAGCCAATCCAAGACCAGTGCCGCCGTGCTTACGAGTGGTTGAGATATCAGCCTGTTCAAAGGCCTGGAACAGACGGGGCAACTGCTCGGCCGCTATACCGATTCCGCTATCCTGTACCTCAAAACGTACAAGCAGCTCATTGTTAGTTTCTTCCACCAGCCGGACGTGCAGGGCGATAAAGCCGTGTTCGGTGAACTTGATGGCATTTGTGGCGTAGTTGAGCAGGGCCTGACTGAGCCGGGTTGCGTCACCTCGCAGCCAGCGGGGAACATTGTCTGTGTTCACTTCAATGCGGAGTCCTTTGCTCCTGGTCTGTTCCGCGATCAGGGAGCGGACATGCTTTATGACAGCATCCAGGGAGAAGTCTGTTGAATTCAGTTGCAGCCGACCGGTCTCAATCTTGGAGAGGTCGAGGATGTCATTGATGATGGTCAGCAGTTGGTGAGCGGCAACGGTGATCTTGGACAATTTCTTCTGCTGTTCTGAGTCGTGGCTGTCGCGTTGCAGCAGATGGGTCAATCCGACAATGGCGTTCATGGGAGTTCGGATCTCATGGCTCATATTGGTCAGGAAGGCACTCTTGGCCTGACTGGCGGCCTCAGCGCGTTCACGTGCCTCTGCCAGTTCTGTCGTTCGCTTTTCCACCAGATCTTCCAGATGATGACGGTGGCGGTCCAGTTCCTCACCCATCTGTTTTCTCTCGGTGATGTCCTCTTTTATTGCCATGTAATGGGTGATACGCCCATTTGCCTGCCGGATGGGCGTGATAGTGACAAATTCGATGTATTCGCTGCCATCTTTACGTTTGTTGTAGAACTCACCTTTCCATGTCTGTCCTTGTTTCAGAGTATCCCACAGAGCTTTATACGTTGCAGGCGCAGTCTTGCCGGATTGGAGAATACGCGGGTTCCTGCCGATCACCTCTTCGTAGGTGTAACCGGTGTTGTGGATGAAGGTTTCGTTCACGTATTCGATGTTGGCAGCGAGATTGGTGATGACAATGCTTTCCGGGCTCTGTTCCACTGCCAGAGAAAGTTTGTTGATTCTCTCTTGTTCTTTTTTGTGTTCGGTGATGTCTTCGCCAGAACAGAGGGTGCCGACAATCCTGCCGGCATTGTCCTTGGAATAGGTATTGTGCCAGGCAATAAGCCGCTGACTGCCGTCCCGGCACAATACCGGGTTCTCGAAATATTCAGCAGTTGGTACATGGCCTTTCATGATCTCTTGGAAGAGAGAATACACCGTCTCCATTCCTTCAGGCTGCGGCAGGCATTTTTCAAACCATAAGCATCCCAGAAGTTCGTTCTCCTTGTAGCCCAGCAACTCACATCCTCTACGGTTAATCATGGTGATCTGGCCATGATTATCCAGGTTAATCATGATTGTCTGTACCGTATCCAGGTATCGCTGGTTGCGCTTACACTCCTGTTGGAGTGCTGCCTCAGTCTTCCGTCTCTTGCTGTCATCGCGGAATGCTAAGACTGTGCCCAATAATATACCATTGGTCTTTCTGATTGGTGCGATGTTGTTGTGGATCGCGATCTCCCGGCCATCACGGGCCAGCAGGAGAGCTTGAATGGTAATATTTGCCGGTTGACTGGAGGCCAGGATTTTTTTGGCCGGATTATCGATTAGCTCACGCGTCTGTTCATTGATAATTTTGAAGACCGTCATCAGCGGTTGACCAACGGCCTGTTGATATGTCCAGCCGGTCAGATGTTCTGCTTCCGGGTTAAGAAAAGAGATGTGACCACGGCTGTCCGTGCTGATGACGGCGTCTCCGATACTGGCCAGGACTACGGCTTGGTATTGTCGACTCGCTTCTGCCTGCTCTCGTGTCTTGATCAGTACTTCGCTCAGGACACTGATGAGAATGCCATTGATAATAAGAAGAGCCAACATGAAAAGACCCTGCTGCTGGTCGATCCAGAATGTATGAGATGGCGGAACAAAATATGCGGTGCTGGCGGCAGCGATTCCAGTTGCGGTCAAACCGGGACCAAGGCCTCCTAAGACGGCACTCAGGATGATGGGAAACATAAAAATGAACAGCAGTGGCCGTCCCTCAAATGAAGACATGATACCCATGCGAATCAGCAGTACAGCCAAGGTCACTGTCACGGCAAAGACATAGAGCTGCCAGCGTGGCCAGGAAACCAAAGCTGTCGATCCTCCAAAATCTGCAATGTTCACGTTGGATGACCCGGGCAAACGCTGTAATAATTTATAGAGCAGCAGTGAGGTGATGGCCACAAATAACCATCCCTTGAGGGTACTGGCCAGGATGATCTGGGCAGGATCGGTGAACAACCAGAGCACGATTTTGTCGGAGAGCAGGATCCACAGGGAGGCAAAGACCGCATAGATCAAGACAATACGGTAGATGTCGAGGGTCATGCTTTGTCCCGATCGAAGGGAATGTGCAGGAGATTCTGGATCTTGCATCATGGTTCTACATGTGTGGAATGAAAGTAGTTATGTTGCGGGTACTCCAGGCAACAGGCGAGCGGAGAGAACCTGGAAGGGGCAAATCCAATGGCTATTGGCCTTCCGTATCACTGTAGCGGGTGGCAATGATCTCAAAGACGTCAAAAATGGCAAGAAATGCCTCCACCACATCCGGGTCGAACTGACGGCCGGTTTCAGCCGCAATAATATCTTTGGCCTCCGAAAAGGATAAAGGATCTTTGTAAACACGGCGATTGATCAGGGCATCGAAGACATCGGCCAGCGCCATCAGCCGTGCCGAGACCGGGATGTCATCTCCAGCCAGCCCATCCGGATACCCGCTTCCATCCCAGCGCTCGTGGTGCCAGTGGGCTATTTCTTTGGCCAGTACGAGAAACTCCACAGGCTGGGTAATCTCGCGTTCCGCGAGTTCGATAGCCGTGCTGCCAAGTTGGGCATGGGTCTTCATGATCTCCCACTCTTCCGGGGTAAGTTTACCGGGTTTGAGCAGGATGTGATCGGGGATACCCACCTTGCCGATATCATGCAGGGGTGCGGACTTGGCCAGAAGTTCAATATTGGCCGTGGTCAGGAGTGCGGAAAATCGGGGGTTGTTTTGCAGGTGATCGGCAAGGGCGTGGACGTAGCCTTGGGTACGGCGCAGATGGTTGCCTGTCTCAGGGTCGCGGGTCTCGGCCAGATGGGCGAGGGCCAGGATGCTTACGTCCTGGATGAGCAGGTTCTCTCCCATACGCCTGGCCACCTCCGCTTCCAGAAAGTCATTCTGGTTGCGCAGCCAGTCGCGTGCCTTTTTCAGTTCCAGTTGGGTGCGAACACGGGCCAGGACAATAAGGGGAACAATCGGTTTGGTGATGTAGTCCACCGCACCTGCCTCCAGCCCGCGCATCTCTGCCTCGGTGCTGTTCATGGCGGTGACGAAGATAACGGGAATGTCGCGTGTGCGCAGGTCGGCGCGCAGGTGGGTGAAGACCTCATAGCCATCCATACCCGGCATCATGACGTCGAGCATAATGAGGTCCGGCGTGGGAGTCGTGGCGGCGAGTCGCAAGGCGTTTTCGCCTGAAGTGGCAATTCGTACCCGGTAGATTGGCTGCAGGAGTTCGTTTAAGACGGCCAGATTCTCAGGCGCGTCGTCGACGATCAGGATTGTGGATAAGGGTTCGTTCTCCAAGATACCCGCCTAATGGATTGGGGATGTTCAGCTACCAAGTGCCTACTGCGGCGATCCGGGTAGAGAAAGCATATTTTTCAAAAATGGCAAAGAATTTCAACTTCTTTTCTACCATAAAAAAAAATGGCTTACCAAGAAAAAATATCCTGAGCCTGCAAGGGGCGGAGCATGATCGACATTTCTGAGAAAATTCGCTGAAAATTCAGGATACTCATCCCTCTTTTGTTTCAAAAAAATTGGCAGGTGGGAGCGTCCTTTTTTTCATGGAAAAATGTATTGAATCTGTTGGACAGACCTCTCTGCATGCGTAACAGGCAAAACAATCCGGTATTGTTTTTTTATCCTGTTTCAAAATAGCGCTCATTACCGTTGATGGACAGGCTGTTGCGCATTTTTGACAGGCAATGCACGTATCATAATTGACATGTATGTGAACAAGGCTCTTTTTTTCAACCAGCCAACTCACCAGTCCAAAGGGGCAGAAAAGATGGCACCAGGGCCTGTAGATGAACAGGCTTGTCAAGAGAAGTACGGCCAGAAATATGGTTCCCGAAAGCTCGAGATATGTCGGTTTATAGATTTTGAAAGGGTCTATTGAGTCAATGATATCAATTCCCACTGCAAACGTGATCAGGGTAAAGATAGCTAAAAAGAGAATGCGGACACTGTTGGTGAGGACAAAGGGTAATTTTATCTGTCTGCCGATAATGGCCTTCCGTGTGTCCGTCTGATTGATCTGGAAAATCAAATCTTGCAGAGTGCCGATCTGGCAGCCCCAGGCGCAGATATATTTATTGGCCAGAAAGACGATGGCCAGAAAGATTCCCAGGGCGATCATTCGAGGAGGGAAGATCACATGGGCGGTAGCATAGAGATGAATGGCATCCTTGACTGTGCCCATCGGGCTCGGGTCTGCCCCCAAGGCAATGCCAAATATGAAAACCGAGAGAAAAAGCAGCCACTTCCTGATCCCTGATACAGGCTTCCGTTTTCGCATGAGGATAAAAACAGCGCTTAAAAAGCTGAACCAGAGAGCAAATTTCACGGGAATTTTCAGCCAGTTCTTGGAGGCATGTTCTGAGGCTAAGGCCAGTTTCTGAGTAACCTTGGCGGCAATTTGATCTGAGGTCCCGTATTCCTGCAAGCTTTTTTCCAGGTCGCTTTTTGCTTGCAGGGCAAAGATCTCTTTCAGCATTGCATTTGACAAATCGTTTGCCTGGCCGAACTGGATAAGCGTCATCCCCTGCTCCATGACCAGCTTGTTCGCTGTTGGTAACTGTTCGGGTTTTCCACCCCATATTTGAGTGGAGATGATGGATAAACCAAGAACAAGAGCAACGATGCAGACAAATAAGAGCGATGTTTTTAAAGGTGAATCCTTGAGCATAATTTCCTCTGTGTTTCGTTGATGACTTGAGTTTTCCATGTGATCTTATAAAACCTGATATGTTAGCATCTTTTTCGATTTTTGACCACTTGTGCGTTGTTTTATAGCACAGACTCTTCCATAGACCTCAAAGCTGTTCCGGCAAAAATCGAGAGTATTATCCAGAAGATGTCAGCATTGCATGCAGGCCGCTGGAACGGCTGATGGTGCGATTGAGCGCGGCATGAAAAATGGTCTGGTCGCTGGCAATCAGCACCCTCTTTTGGGCGCGGGTGACGGCGGTATAAATCAACTCCCGGGTCAGGAGGGGGGTGTCGGTGTCGGGCAGGACCACCAGAATCTCGGCAAACTCGGAACCCTGACTTTTGTGAATAGTCATGGCGAAGACGGTTTCACACGCCGGCAGCCTATAGGGTTGATATCCTTTCAGACTGCCATCTTCGCGTTCAAACCAGACCTTGAACTGGTCGGGATTATTGTCGTTGGAGAGGGCGGTCCGCTCCGGCAGGCAGATGCCGATATCTCCGTTGAACAGGTTCAGGCTATAATCATTATTCAGGATTATAACCGGCCGTCCCGGATACCAGTTGCCGGGCTGACTCGGATAGCCACCGGCTGCCAGACCTTGTTCCATCTGCCGGTTGATGGCCTCAACCCCGCCGGTCCCGCGTCTGGTGGCGCAGAGGATCCGAAACCGCTTGAAGTATTGAAAGAGCTGGCGGATTTCGTCTTCCTTTCTGTCATCATCATGCACGGCCAGTGCCTGTTGCAGGTAGCGGGAATAGCGGGTGGAAATGAAGGTAGCCATTGGTTCATGGAGCAGGCTCACCGCTGTTGTTTCATGATCCTCCCGGTTGAGTATGGCCCAGGCGGTACTGCTGTCGTTTTCGTTTACGGCGCGGGCAAAGGCGCTGATCTCCTGGTTGAAACGGTAGCTTTTCTGCAGCGTTATCGTATTTTCAGGCAGGGCCTGGATGCAATCTGCCAGTACCGCTCCGGATTCAACTGAGGCGAGCTGGTCCTTGTCTCCCAGCAGAATCAGTCTGGCGCCTGGTTTCAAGGCATCCACCAGTTTACTCATCATGGCCAGATCCACCATGGAGGCCTCATCGACCACCACTACATCCCAGGGCAGGGGATTGGTATGATTGTGGCGAAAATGGGGGGAATTGTGGCGTACTCCCAGCAGGCGGTGCAGCGTGGAGGCCGTGGTGGGAATCTTCTCCTTGATGTCTTCTGAGAAGGGTAGACCGGCAAGGCTTGCCGCTATGGACTCCTGGAGCCGCATGGCTGCCTTGCCCGTCGGGGCTGCCAAGGCGATTTGTAAGTCAGGCCCCAGCATCAGGAAGAGCAGACCAAGAATTCGTACGACTGTGCTGGTCTTGCCGGTACCCGGGCCGCCGGAAATAAGGGCCAGGTGGTGTGTTATGGCCATTTCCGCTGCCCGGCGCTGCCAGTCTATCTCCTGCTCCTTGCCAAAACAGGCATCAAGCTCAGCTTTATACTGCAGGACTACGCATTGTTCCCGGGCCAGTCCCTTGAGCTGCTCGGCCAGTCGTAATTCATAGCGAAAGTAGCGCTGAAGATAGAGCCTGCTCTGCCAGAGCACCAGCGGGGTGGTGATGTCTGCGGAGATAAGGACGCTCACACCATTCTTGGACCTAGGACATCCCTGTCCGTCACTGTCGCCGGTTGTACTCAAAAACTCTTCTTCTGCACTGGTCAGCGGCAGGCAACTATGCCCATCGGCGAGGGAGGCGGAAAGTCGTTTGATCAGCAGTTCAAATCTGTCAGCCGCTGTTCCCGACAGGCCGGAGCGGCTGGTCATGAAGCGGGCGAACTGAGTGTCGAGGGGAGAAAAGATCTGCGATGGGTTGGGATGGCCCGGTGTCGGAGGTGCCATGGACGGCAGAGGAGTGACCTTATCCATTTTCTGATCCTCCATAGTGTTGATCGCCGTAGTGACCGGCAGAGCGACCAAGGCAGCGGTCGAGCTGGTTCAGGATGGCGAGATCCGGCAGATCAAAATAAACTCCGCTTCCGGCCTTGCTGGGCTCCATACCACGGACAAACAGGTACATTATGCCGCCAAAATGAGTTGCATAGTCATAATCGTTCATGGCGCTCTGCAGATAGCGGTGGAACATCAGGGTATAAAGCCAGTATTGCAGGCCGTAGTTATGGTCGCGCATAGCCTGTTCCAGGGCTTCCAGGCCGTAATCCGGCAGGCGGTTGCCCAGCCAGTTGCTCTTGTAGTCCATGATGTAGAATTTGCCCTGATAGCGGCAGACAAGATCAATAAAACCGGTGAGGTAGCCATTTATGGTCTTGGGTGTGACCGGACTTACCGTGGGCGATCCGGCCAGGAGTGTATTGATCTGTTCGGTGGAGCCAGGCTGAAGCCGGAAATAAAAGGGCATCTCCCGGATGATCTCGGTCTGCTCAAGATCGGCCAGAGAGAATGAGGCGGCTGTGCCTGCAGACAAGGGGGTCTGTACCACTTTTTGGAGCAGGGCGGCCATCTTGCCGGGACTCACCTCAACGCCGAACCAAGTGCATTGTTGCTGGATGGTCTCTTCCAGGCCGCCGCCCTCGGCCAGAGTGGCAAAAGAGACGTTTTCCAGCAGACCATGCACCACATTGCCCATAGGTGCCCCTTTGGGGAGATCGGGAAGGAGGATCGTGCCTTCAGCCTCTGATAATACATTCGAGCCGGCAGGCCTCTCTGATCTGGCAGAAGGGGTATCAGGTTGATGAGTCAGGGATGAATAACTGTGCAGCAGCCAGTCGGTGTGCAGATGACGACCGGTGAATACCAGGGGCATGAGTTCATCCGCCTTTTCCTGCCGACTGCTTATCATTACAGGTTCATCGTTGTCGGCGGCAAGAAGTTCATAGACCACGGACTTGTCTGCAGCCTGTGTTTGCAGAGTCTCTATCTGGGTGGCAAACTGCACGCCCTGTTTCAGGGATAACAGCCAGGCCAGGGCCGATTCTCTGGAATCGGCAACAAACCTGTTCCCCTTCACCTCGGCCCAGAAGGAGTAGCAGCGGCAGCGGGCTCGGGTCAGGGTCACATAGGCCAGCCGCAGTTCTTCCGCCAGTACTTCCTGCAGTGCCTGGGCCTTGCGTTCCTCAAAGAGCGGGGAACCCAGATCCATTACCAGTTCCCTGCCGGTTCCTTCAGTGCCGTCATGACAGGTTACGCAATCCTGCGCCGTTTTGAG
>JAQVER010000089.1 GCA_028697885.1 Desulfocapsaceae bacterium | reverse complement strand
GAGGTGATCAACATCCAAGGTCGGAATAAGGGGGTATAAAGATGAATATGCTGGATATATTAAAAAAGCAGAAAGGGATGTCCTTGATTGAGGTCATGGTTGCCATGGTGATTCTGGCAATTGGTATCCTGGCGGTAATGGCTATGCAGATCAGGGCGACGGGAGCGAGTGTTAAATCGTTGAAACTCACAAATGCCAACAATGTGGCCTTGTCCCTTTTGGAAATATTAAAAGAACTACCTTTTGATGATGCTGAGCTGAACGCGACCGGCAACCTTGTGCATGATGCTAACGACAGAATATTTGTTGCCGCCAACTTTCCTGAGATGCAAGCCTTGATTCGAGTTCCAGCAGGAGCTGCCGCCGGAACTATAGTTGATCCATCAGGTGTCGAATATCAATTGTCTTGGGATGTGCAAGATAATCCTAATCCGGGTGTTCCCGGTGAAATAATAGACAAAACCATTAGGGTGTATATGGCTGTAAACTCTTTCATGTCTGGGCAAAGCCAGGTGGACATGACTTCCGTAAAATATAGAAATATTAGTCTGAATCCATAACTAAAGGATGGCCCTCATATGTTTCTTCATTTACTGAGACAACATAAAAAAAGTGATACTGCTGAGTCTGGATTTGTATTGGTAACGACTCTAGGTATATTGTTGATAATTTCTTTGATTGGTGCGTGGGCGCTGAATACCTCCATGTTTGAATTGAAGGTTGCAGGTGGTTTGTTGCGGTTTGAAAGACAATTTAATGTTGCTGAGGGTGGTGCCAACACGGAGGCTGCAAAGGTAGGATTTTTTCTTCCACCTTATGATACGTTCCCTGATCCCACTGATTTCGGCAAGCGTCTGATCCCAACTACTGAGTTAGCTTTTGATCCCGGCAATGATACAGTACACACGCTTGCCGAATTAAATGTGATTCTTGCCACTGCTACAGCTTATGTCCCACCTGATAACTGGCCCTGGCAAAATCTGTTAAATGATAATACCGCGAGTGCCAATGAGTTTGATTATCGCTATCTGGTAACCTATCTTGATTATGGAAATGTTATAGGCAGTAGTGCGGGCGCTTTTTCTGGTTATAACTTCCGGGTGCAGGGAGCGGCGCCTTTGGTTGTCGAAATGGGCGGCACAAAATTAGGCCCTAAGGTAAGTTTGTAATCCGTGAAGTTGATAGGAATGTTACGAGTAGTTTAGGGAAGAAGAGATTTCTCAGCGAAAGGATTCAGGAGGCGTTAGCATGAAAACGACCACAACAAAGTGTCTCAAACAAGCGGGAAGTATGTTTCTTCTCCTTGCCGTGTTGTTCTGGCTTGCATCACCGGCCTTGGCCAAGGATACAGATATTTATTCCGTGAATGCCAAACAGAATTGTTATGTTCTCATGGACAGTTCCGGTTCCATGAATTTTGGAGTATATGAGCATACTATTGATTATGGGGATATGTTCGATTATCTCTTCGCTTTGAATGACTCACCTGTCGGTGACTATGGCGATTATATCTATGATACCATCAATAACAGCTCTTACTTCTACAAGAATCACGAGCCGGCTCGTAAGATTTTCCTCTGGAAAGGACGCATTGGGGCGACTATTGCCACTGTGGATGGACAAAATGTTGCCTTTTCCGGTGATGCGGCCGACCCTGATTATCTATGGTATTCAAATGATCTTGTTGATACCCATACACTTATCGATATTGATGGAAATCTGAGTGATGATGGTACCGGCCAGAGAAGGATTACTGTGGACGCTGCAGGATACATCCTGCTTGATGGCACCCGCTTGCCTTTAGGTTTGGACATCAAGGCCCACGATTTTGTCACCCTCTATAATGGTTCTATTGTTGATAACGGTTTTAATGGACTGCTCAATGCCCCCGGTTATTATTTCAGCGGTTACGAGGATACAGATACGGCTGTTTTTAATAATCCGGTGGAAAATGGCGATGTAGACACCTGGTTTTTCGTAACCGGGAACTGGGTGAATATGCAGGCCATGTATAATCTGCATTACACTACCAATAATCCCACGCCTCCTGGGGCATTTAACGGTGATCCAGCCTGGCCTTTTGAGCCCTTTCCTATTGTTCCCACATCCTGGACCCAGATTGACCATGTTCTCGATTACCCTGAGGGGAGCGTTAATTATGTTAATAAACTGAGTGAAACGGATACGGCACGAACCATTGTCTCTGCTGGCGCCCAGTATATGCAGGTCCATTTCTCTGCTTTTGGTGTGCAGGGAGATGGGAATGTGTCAAATTTTACCAAGGACTATGTAAAGATCTATGATCAGGCTGGGAATATGGTTTCCCAGTATGATAACGACAACAAACCAACAGCTGTGAATGATGGCTGGTCACCGATTATTACCGGTGATACTGCGACGTTGAACCTTAAATCAGATAACTCCACAACGGGAATAGGTTATACCATAGATAAGATCCGGGTGGTGTATGTGGCAGCTGCTGGCGGTTCGTATCTCATGCAGAGCCGTTTGGATATAGCAAAAGATTCACTGGTTTATGTGGTGGAAGAGTTCCGGGGCAAGATGAACTGGGGCTATGCGACCTTCAAGAACGGAGACGGTGCCCAGATCGAATCAGCCCTGAATCCGAATCTCAATGATGACGAAAATCGTGCCGCCATTGTCGAACATATAGAAGGGGTTAAAGCTGAGGGCGGAACTCCGCTTATGGAAGCCTTGCAAGATGTTTTTGAACAGGGTTATTATATTAAACGGCACGAACTCGACAATCTGCTATGTCGCAAGAACTACATCATTTCCATGACTGATGGCTTTCCATCGGCGGATGACGATGCGGCCAGGATTAGTAATGTCCCAGCCTTTACAGATCTGGATGGAGATAAATGGACCCAGGATCCTTACCAGGGCCTCGGAGATCATCCCGATTATTATGACGATGTCGCCCACTGGATTTATACGCATAGTTGGCTGGATAAAACTGAAGTCACTGACCCCGCCAACTCTTATGTTAATGTCACGACTCATCATATCGCCTTTGGTGCCAAACATCCCTTGCTTCAGGATGCAGCCGGTGAATCGGGTGGTGAATATATTGTTGCCTATAACAAGGAACAACTGGTTGCTGCCTTTTACTCACTGGCCTTGATGATGTCTGAGTCTGTTTCCTTTACTGCGCCGGTGGTATCGGTGGATGCGGTGAACAAAATTCAGAGCGGTGATGACTTGTATATGGGACTTTTTCTGCCTCAGGATAGCACCTACTGGGCTGGAAATGTGAAAAAATTCAAGTTGGGTGATGACCCTGCAACACCAGAGACAGAGCTGTTCGCGATCCTGGATAAAGATAATAAGGCTGCGACCAACAGTGATGGAGAGTTTCTGGATAATACGGCTACTTTCTGGGGAGATGATACAGATCCGAATGATAGCGACAACTATGGCGCGGCTGATATCAAAGAGGATGGAGCAGGCGAGGTGCTGTTGGAGGATGTCATGGGCTTCTTTGCTGCTACGACCTACTGGGATCGGCCTATATATACCTGGAAGGGCGGGGCTATGGTGAAATTTGACCGTACTCACATCACCAAGGAAGATCTGGGGGTGGCTGATGATGCCATCCGTGATAAGTTGATTAATTTTACCCATGGCTATACCTATGATGCCGTGGCGGCTACCGGTGCGCCAGTGGCGGTTCGGGATTGGATCCTGGGCGCTATTATTCATTCCCGGCCGGTCGTGGTGAATTATTATGATACTGCTGATCCGATGCTCCCCTTGGAGAAACGGCTGATTGTGGTGGGAAGCAATGACGGTATGCTCCATGTATTTAATGATGACACAGGGCGTGAGGAATTTGCCTTTATCCCTTCAGATATCCTACCCAAACTCCAGTATGTGCAGGATTTAGTAACAAACGATATGTACGATACCGTTGATGGCCTTATCACCCTGTATTATCGAGATAAGATTCCGAAATATCTAATCTTTGGTGAGCGGCGAGGTGGGGCATATTTTTGGAATCTGGATGTGCATGATCAGAATCCTCTGAATTGGACTGTTGCCTGGAATTATACTAATGCTGAAATCAGCCAGTCCTGGTCTGAGGTAAAAGTAGCGAGTGTCCCCGTGGCAGTTACTGCGGCAGGACTGAGAACGTATAAAGATGTGGCCATCATTACCGGTGGCTATGATCCAGAGGAGGATCATTTTCCAGAACCTTTTAACGATCTGGATTCCAACGGAACTCCTTATGCTGCTAATGGCACTATAGACAACCAGGAATGGTCGAAGACGGATGCTCTTCAGGATGTAAATAATGATGACATCTATAACAAATATAATCCGGGGATGAATGAAAGAGGGCGCGGCATCTTTGTCGTGGATATTGATAATCCCGCCTCGACGACCAATGTCACGCTGGATAATGGTTCGACAAAACAGCTTTTGCCTTTTGCAGTCACCTACGGGGCTGCTTCTGTCACAACCGGAGCCGTACAGACAAGTCCGGATATGAAATTTTCTTTCCCTGCCAGTCCCAGTGTAGTGACTGGTCTGGATAAGTATACTTATAATGATGGCACGTCGCAGGTCACGGGTTTGAAGGACAATGTTTTGTTGTCTCTGTATGCCGTTGATGTCTATGCCAACCTCTTTAAGACCCGGTTTGCCATTGATTTGGAAAATAATGGCACATTCGCTAGTCCTGATTGGAAGATTATAGCTGCAGACTGGGTAGTGAACAAGGTGTTTGCGGCCAATCCAGGATATACTGTCGGCAGCGGCCTGATAGGCACATCGACTGATCTGCCTATTATGACAGATATGGGACGCAAGGCCTTTTATTCACCCACTGTTTCCTGGGGAGGTTCAAAGGGATTTTTTGAGGCCGGTAATTATTATTTCCCCAATGTGACCTTTGATACCAAAGATAAAATGGCCTCACTCTTCTTTGGTACCGGTGATCGTGAGAATCCTAAATATACAATGATCCGTAATCGGTTTTATGCCATCTATGATGATTCGTCGGTCACGGCTACCCTGTCTCCGTCAACAAATGTACCAGTGACCTCTGCAACCTATTATGAAAACGATCTGTTGAATCTGACCTGTGATGAACTCGGGCAAGATTCGATCATTAACTCCTGTTATCTTGGCTCTCCATTGCCTGATGGTGGTACCTGTGCTGCCGCTTCTGCTGATGTGGATATGAAGCGGTACCTTAACTCATTGTTAACCGACAATGCCGTTTATGGAACAACTCCTGCCCTCGAATATGGAGCAACCCATGAGAATGACGCCAAGGGCTGGTACATCGTTCTTGATAAACAAGGCGACAGCGCAGTATGTAGCCATATGACCTACCCTTTTACGACTATTAGTGATGATACCAGTATCGACCCTGACAACCATGATGGTGAACAGATACTTAGTGAGGTTATTCTTTATTATGGCAATCTCTATTTTACTTCGTACCAGGCCTCTATCAGTGATCCCTGTAATCCCCAGGGCAATGGTTTTACCTATGCCCTGAATTATCTGAATGGTAGTGCCACATTTGATATGGATCCAGTAGGTGATACGCCGAGAAAAGATGTTACTGATCGATATAATAAATACACCGGTATTTTTGGCATCCCTTCAGGATTTACTGTTATTACCCGAGAAGGCCAAGCTGCCGCTATGGCAAGTATTGGCGGGGCAGTTAAGGGCCCAGGTCCTGGTGGTGGTGTTATAATTCCTTCTCCCGGAATGGGGTTGGAACTGTTTTACTGGCGTGACAGCAATAGTCAACAGCCATAAACGGCATCTACCCATGAGATTTCTGTCGTGGGTAGATGGAAAAATGGATAATATTGTTCAAACAGTGAGGAAATAATGTGTGAAAAAATCAAAAAAATAGTCCTGGTCTATGTCTGTTTTTCGATGATATCCTGTCTTCTCGCCACAATGAGCTTTGCACGTCTTGCGGTTCAGAGCGAGGTCGTCTCCGGGAGTATTACTCATAAGTATGATGATCATTCTGTTACATTGGATAATGGGGAAACGTATCAGCCATCACGAGAGGGGTTAATTATTGACTTATCTGTAGGGGAAACCGTTACTCTCAGGATTATTAAGAAGACGGATAAAAATGTTTTTTTCGAGTTTGCCCCGGGGCTGAATTCCTTAAAAGAGCAGAAAACAGCACCTTTTCGGAAAGAGACTGGGCTGAAATAAGAAAGTGTCAAATCGGGACGCTCCCTGTCCTTACGTTTAATCTCCAAACCAGCAAGTGAATACAACGGATCAAGAATGGGTCCCTTCTGTTACGCATGGGTGCCAGATCCAGATATGAAATTTTGATATGAACAATGGTTCAATCGCTATGAGTGGAAGAAAAAGGGATTGTTATGAACCTGATCCGGTCTGCAATAAAGAAAGAGATCGGCATGATTGATAATTGATTACTTTTGCCTCTGCTGTCTTGTTAATCAGATGTGGCCCGACACACAGTTTTATGCTGGCATTGAATTGTGTGTCGGACATAGTTGGCCTTTTGATTGAGTGCACTCCGCAACCTCGATCCTCCCTTCAACAAGTGTGGAAATACTGTTGCAGGTCAGGATCGCTGCTAGTCTTCCTGATACAATTTTTTCCCTTCTCTCTGTCCAGAAACTTTTGTTATCCGCAAGAACGATATTGCTGTCCATTTTCAGGAAATATTCACGATAGTGAGTGGAGTGTTGAGCCTATGCGCTTAACACTCTGCTTGGAGAAGATGTACTTTGAAAGGTCGCTATGAACTATTTTTTTCCGGTACCGAAGAGGGCGGTGAGAAAAATTCCGGCCTCGTAAAGACCAAAGAGGGGGATTGCCAGCATGGCAGTGGCCATGAAATCGCCGGCGGTCAGGAGAAAAGCCAGGATGACAATGGCCACATAAAAAGAAATTCTTTTCTTGCGGAAATAATCGGCCTTGAGAAACCCTGCCTTGCCGGACATGACCATGAGAAAGGGGATTTCAAAGGAGAGTCCGAAGGCCAGCATGGTGCGGGCCACAAAGGTCAGGTAGCCACCGAATTTAGGGAGGGGTTCCAGGTTCGGACTGGCATAACTCATGAAGTAGTGGAGCATTTTCGGCAGGACAGCGAGAAAGGCAAAGGCTGCCCCGGCGGCAAATAAGAGAGTGGCCCAGAAGACCACCACGGTGGCGATTTTTTTTTCACTGCTCTTCAGTCCCGGGGCGATGAACATCCAGACCTGATAGAGGATAATTGGAAAGCTTGCCACAATTCCGATGAGCAGTGAGAGCTTGATGTAGGAGAGGAAGGCCTCGGGCAGGTTGGTGTAAACCAGCTTGTGTATCAGAGGGCTGGCTTGAAAGAGCGGGGCCAGAAAAAGCCGGGCAATATGCTCGGAAAAGCCATAGGCGATGGCCGTACAGACAATAATAGACAGAAAGGCTGTGATCAGCCGTTTCCGAAGTTCCTGATGGTGCGGGGCAAAGAGCTCAAGGCTTCTGGCTAGCATTCTCTGGAGGGGTCTTTGATTCTTTTTCGGCAGAGGCCTGTTCTGTGGTTTCGCTGATCTCCTCTGCTGCCTGCTCCTCGGAAAGGGCGGGCGTGGTGTCATCGATCACGGTGAGCTCGGCTTCAATGATCTTGTCTGCGGGTTTGTCAGGATTGGGATTTACCCCTTCTCCGGGCTCAAGGGTCTTCCACGATTGATCAGACGATTCAAGCAGATTATCCTTTTGCCCATGAACGGCATTGGTGAGGTCGGATTTGATGCTGTCCAGAGTACCGTCTTCTGTCAGGTTCTTTTTGAGCGCCTCGGCGGTTTTTTTCAGTTCCATCACTCCTTTGGCCATGGAACGTGCAAGATCTGGTAATTTGTCCGGCCCTACAACGATGAGGGCAAGGGCCAGGATCAAAATCATTTCAGGGAGACCAATGCCAAACATAGAAGTACCTTGTGGATAAAAAACAGGGGTGAAAAATCAGGAGATAAAAGTGGTCTTTTGTCCCAATTTATTATGCACTCTGCATAATAAAAAAAATAATGTACGTCATTTGGATGATGGTGTCAATCTTTGTTAAGTCTCCTTGTCTCGTCCCGGCTCGTAATGCCTTAAGGGTGGCCAATGGACTCGAGTTGCTGGTAAAAGTGATGAAAAGTCTCGGCTGTAATCTGGCTCTGCCAGTGACCGGTGATTCTGGCCAATAACCAGAAAAGAAGGAAAAAGCCGATAATCAGCACCGGCAGCAGAAACGGTTGCACAGCTGATTTTCCCGGTAGGGTGACTTGGAGGCATTCTTTTTGGGGGCAGGCCGCGAGACATTCCAGGCAGCCGATACATTCACAGTTGCGCACGCTTTCTTTGGCGGTGATCTCGATGGATGCCGGGCAGACGGTCTCGCAATTTTTACAGTTAATACATAATGTCTGGTCTCGTTTTATCTGAAAAGGACTTAGGGTGGCCAGGAGTCCAAGAAGTGCACCATGGGGGCATAGATAGCGGCACCACAGGTTTTTGACGATAAAGGACAGGAACAGGAGAATGAGCATGATCGAACCGGCCAGTCGGCTTGGTTCAAGAAAGAAATGGAGCATTTTGGCATCGGAGATCATGTTATAGGATGAATAATGAAAGGAGGTAAGTTCCTGCAGATTCATTTTCCACAGGATGAGCCAGGAAAAAGTGGCGAGCAGTAGATATTTCAGAGAGAGCAGGGGCAGGTCGATCCAGGATGGAATGGCCTGAAGAATATGCAGCTTTCTGCCTGTTTTTTCTGCAAGATTTGAGGCAAAACCAATGGGACAGATCCAGCCACAGAACCCTTTGCGTAAAAAGAGGCCAAGAAACAAGGCGGCCAGGAAGATGGTGAGGCCTGCCGGATGGATAGTGTCATATTCCCCAGAAAGAAGAAGCCGTTTCAGGCTGACCAGAGCACCAAGGGGGAGAAATGCCTCGACTGCAGGCGGGCGGACGGCAATTTGTGCAGAAGCATTTGTGGCCCAGAGATAAAATTGATAGAATTGCAGTCCGGTGATGAGGCAGAAAAAGGCGAAAAGAGACTGGATGCTCAGGCGGAGTCCAGGGATATGGTTGATCTTGAGAGATAATTTCATGGAAATGGCCAGAGGTGGGTGCAGGTTAATTGGGTATTATATTTTTTTTTTGTAAAATTTTAATGTCATAGGTGGTTCCAGACGTTTTTATGTTACTCGATTTCTTTTACGTCTCATTCCGACCAGTGGGAGAAATCTTAATAAAATTGAATCAGCGAAAGATTTCTCCCTGCCAGTTGAAATGACAATGTCATGATTGTTGCTTTTTTTGCAAGAAGCTTATTTAAGTGAAAATATATCTCCCAATAAGAAATGCTTCATTGATATAAGTCAAGAGAATCGCTTTAACCGGCTCATTGTCATTTTTGTGCGCACCCATTTTGTCGCAAATGATTGACTTTAAGAGGTGTGTTGACTATATTCATTCGGTTGTTCCTTGGTGAAATAATGGTTTGTACTGTAACCTCTTATACATTTATGGTGCTCTGATTTAGAGTGGCGAACAGATTCAGGAGAAGAAAATGGCCAGTGTGGTGGTGGTAGGAACCCAGTGGGGAGATGAGGGAAAAGGGAAAATCGTTGACATCCTCACTCGGTATGCTGACTATATAGTCCGGTTTCAGGGCGGTAATAATGCCGGACATACGCTGGTTGTTGAAGGGAAGAAGTTTGTCTTTCATATCATCCCTTCCGGAATCCTTTATGAAGATAAGATCTGCATGATTGGCAATGGTGTTATTGTCGATCCCGGCGTTCTCCTCACGGAGATGGATGAACTTCTGGAGAAAGGTCTGGAGGTTACTCCCAAGCGGTTGATGATCAGCGAAAACGCCCATTTGATCATGCCTTATCATCAGAGTCTGGATCAGGCCAAAGAAGCGGCTCTGGCCACAGGGAAAAAAATCGGTACTACCGGGCGCGGCATCGGTCCCTGTTATATGGATAAGGTGGGTCGGATCGGCATAAAGGCCGGTGACCTTCTTGATGATGTTCTTTTTCGTGAGCGCTTGCAGGAGAATATTGAAGAAAAAAACTTTCTGCTGACTAAAAAATACAACAGTGACCCCGTCTCTTTTGAGACTATTTATGCAACCTTTCAGGGTTTTGCAGAAAAGCTGATTCCCTTCATCGGCAATGTTTCTGTAGAACTTGATAAGGCACGCAAGAGCGACCGGAATATTTTATTTGAAGGAGCCCAGGGTACCCAGCTCGACATCGACCATGGTACCTATCCCTTTGTTACTTCGTCCAATACCATCGCCGGTAATGCCTGTAATGGTTCAGGCTTTGGTCCGGCCCATATTGATTCTGTTATCGGTATCTTGAAAGCTTATACGACCAGGGTTGGTGAAGGCCCCTTCCCCACGGAACTTTTTGATGGCATTGGCGATGAGCTGCAGAAAAAAGGTGGAGAGTTTGGTGCTACTACGGGCCGGAAACGTCGCTGTGGGTGGCTGGACGGAGTGGTTGCGGCGGATGCGGCACGGTTGAATGGTCTGACCGGACTGGCCCTGACGAAACTGGATGTCTTGAGTGGTCAGCCCGTCTTAAAGATGGCTACAGAGTATGAGCTTGATGGAAAACGCTTGTCGGCTATGCCGTGTAATATCCGTCAGGCTGCCGCTGTAAAACCGGTCTACGAAGATCTTGCCGGCTGGCAGGAGGATATCACCGGAGTGCGTGATTTTGATGATCTTCCGGTCAAGACCAGAGAATATATTAAACGTATTGAAGAGTATACCGGGGTGGAAACGGTTATCGTTTCAGTGGGGCCGGATCGTGATGAAACCATGCTGTTGAAGAATCCTTTTTTGAAATAGAGGCTTTTCAAGCAGGTAGG
Source organism: Desulfocapsaceae bacterium (assembly GCA_028697885.1). Taxonomy (GTDB): domain Bacteria; phylum Desulfobacterota; class Desulfobulbia; order Desulfobulbales; family Desulfocapsaceae; genus UBA2270. The sequence goes on along the minus strand of JAQVER010000089.1, from coordinate 3,918 downwards.
CTGAAAGAGAAAGAGTAACGCCGGGCTAAGGGCCCTTAAAAATAGAGCAAGGAATGAGGTAACTGTATGGCTAGAATTACCGTGGAAGATTGTTTGGAACAGATTGGTGATGATAATAGGTTTAATCTGGTTCATCTTACTGTTGAACGTATTAAACAGCACCGACATGGAGAACCTTTTCTGGTGCCGGGGAATAATAAAGAGATCGTCATGACCCTGCGGGAAATCGCTGCTTCCAAGGTTACCTTTGCTAATATCAAAAAGCTGACAGATCATTCTGGAAAGGAAGGTCTGGAAGATAGCATCTCTGAGCAGGTTGTTGTGGTTTAAGCTGCCTTTTGGCAATAACTGTAATATTGGAATATTCTGCCCTGCTCTCGTGGGCAAGAGTTTTTTATATCCCATAAGAACAGTTTCCCCGGGCTATCCATTCATGGCTGTTGTAACTGAATGGTCATGAATATAAGGGTTGTTGAGTAGCGGCTTTAATTTTTTATTTTGTACGAGTTAGAAGAATGCCTAGAGATTATTACGAAGTATTGTCTGTAAGCCGGACGGCAAGCAGCAGTGAGATTAAGAAAGCTTATCGGACCCTGGCCATGAAGCATCATCCAGACCGGAATCCGGATGATAAAGAGGCGGAGTCTCTCTTTAAAGAGTGTGCTGAGGCCTATGAAGTACTCAGTGATGTCCAGAAACGTAAAATCTATGATACCTACGGGTATGAAGGTCTGAAGAGCAGTGGCTACCAGGGGCCCGGGAATTATGAAGATGTCTTCTCCGGGTTTGGCGATCTCTTTGGGGATCTCTTCGGGAGACGCGGGGGAGCACAGCCCCGGCGGAATGGCCCGATCCCTGGTAATGACCTGCGTTATGATGCCACAATCTCGTTCATGGAGGCCGTGCATGGTGTAGCAAAAGAGGTTGAGCTGACCAGGCGTGATACCTGCTGGACCTGTGAGGGATCAGGTTGCCGTCCGGGTCACAAAAGGGAGACTTGTCCCCTTTGTCATGGACGTGGCCAGGTGATCCGTTCTCAGGGTTTTTTTCAGGTCAGCAGTACCTGTCCGCAATGCCAGGGCGAAGGTGAAATCGTTACTGATCCTTGTGCCGATTGTAACGGCTCCGGGCTGGTGAATAAAAGCAAGAAGGTCTCGATTAAGATACCTGCCGGTGTTGATCATGGAGCCAGGATGCGCTTGCGCGGAGAAGGCGAAGGTGGCCGTCGCGGCGGGCCAGCCGGTGACCTCTATGTAGTTATTCATGTAGAGGAACATGAGTTTTTTAAACGGGAAGGGGATACTATCTACTGTCATTTCCCGGTGTCCATGGTTCAAGCGGCCCTTGGCTGTAAGGTAGAGGTGCCGACGATCCATGGGAAAAAGAATTTAAAGATACCGGCTGGAAGTCAATCTGGAGCCATGTTTACGTTGAAGCATGAAGGGGTACCCAGTTTGCGGGGCAGTGGCCGTGGGGATATGGTGGTTGAACTCCAAGTGAAAACCCCGGTAAAACTGTGTGATGAACAGAAAGAGCTCCTGCGGAAATTTGACGATCTGTGCCGGGAGCATGGACATCATAAAGAACAGGAAGGTTTTTTTAGTCGACTTTTTAATGAAGTCCTTGGTAAAAAGCCCAAAGAGGAAGAATAGCCGTATGAGCCAGGTGGATAGGGATTCGGGATTTACTCATTTTGATGGCGATGGCAATGCCAGGATGGTTGACGTCAGCGGCAAGAATGAATCAACCAGAGTAGCCTTGGCCGCCGGCACTGTCAGCATGTCGGCACAGGCTTATGCCTTGGTAAAGAGTGGTTCCATGGCGAAGGGAGATGTCTTGGGTGTTGCACGACTGGCTGGGATTATGGGTGCTAAAAAGGTTGACGAGCTTATTCCTCTGGCCCATCCCTTGATGATTACCAGGACTAATGTGGACTTTGTCTTTCATGATGAGGATTGTACCATAGAGATACAGGCAACAGTAGGGATCTGTGGCAAGACTGGTGTGGAGATGGAGGCCCTGACCGCGGTTTCGCTGGCAGCATTGACTATTTATGATATGTGTAAAGCAGTTGATAAAGCCATGGTGATCAATAACATCCGTTTGTTGAAAAAAACCGGTGGTAAAAGTGGGACCTTTGTGCGACAGGAATAAGGGAATTGTTGCTTTCCTATAATAAATGAACCCTTACTGGGGTGCTGGATAATTTGGGGGATGATTGAATGGATCAGAAAGAGCTGGACAGGTTCAAAAAGTTGCTTGAGGATAAACGTGCAGAGATCCTGAGTGAAGCAGAACGGACACTGACTGAACTTACCGATCAGAGTGGGAATATTCCAGACCCTAATGATCGGGCAAGCGCCGAGGCTGATCGGAGCTTTGAGCTTCGTATCCGTGATCGGGAGAGAAAGTTGTTGCCAAAAATTGAGGCTGCCCTTGAGCGAATCAAGGCCGGCATCTTTGGCGAATGTGAGGGCTGTGGTGAAGAGATCGGCATGAAGCGACTTGAGGCCAGACCAGTGACTTCCTTGTGTATTGATTGCAAGACTCTGCAGGAGAAAAAAGAAAAAGGACATGGAACAGACTAACCATGCCTGAGTTACGAAAAGATCCTGTTCTTGGTCGGTGGATTATCATTGCCCAGGAACGTGCCAAACGCCCTACCGATTTTGTTGTTGCTGAGGCGCCATCCATGGGAGGCTTCTGTCCTCTTTGTCCTGGGAATGAGAATACAACTCCCCCAGAGGTCCTTGCTTACGGTAGATCGTATGGGGCGCCTGCCAATGCCCCTGGTTGGCTGGTGCGGGTGGTTCCCAATAAATATCCCGCTTTGGTCATTGAAGGAAATCTTGACCGTCAGGGCGAGGGGCTTTATGATAAGATGAATGGGATCGGCGCCCATGAGGTGGTCATTGAGAGCCCACGTCATGAGGATGTCTTTGCCAGGTTGCCTCTTTCCCATATGTCCGTTATCTTTCAAGCTTTCCGGTCCAGAATTCAGGATTTAGAGCGTGATCCCCGATTTCTTTATGTCCTGGTATTTAAAAATTATGGACGCGCTGCCGGGGCATCGCTGGAGCATTCGCATTCACAGCTTGTAGCCCTGCCTATTCTTCCTCGGATGATTGTTTCGGAACTGCAGGGAACATTAGAGTATTATAAGTATAAGGAACGCTGTATTTATTGTGATATTATCCGCCAGGAGATTCAGCAAAAGGTGCGGGTTGTATGTCAGAACGATCTCTTTATCACCATGACTCCTTTTGCGCCGCGGACACCTTTTGAGATGTGGATTCTCCCCAAACAGCATGAGTCCGGTTATCATAATCAGAACGATGAACAGCTTGCGGCTCTGGCTGATATCTTTTCTGAGACCTTGCGCCGTCTTGATGCCTGTATCCCTGGTGTTCCTTATAACTTTGTGCTTCACACCCAGCCCTTGCGTTCTGAAAGTCTGAAGCATTTTCACTGGCATTTTGAGATTGTCCCCAAATTGACATCTATTGCCGGATTTGAATGGGGATCCGGATTTTATATCAACCCCATGCCACCCGAAGAGGCTGCATTGTATCTGCGTGAATCACTTGAAAAAGGACCACAGGAGGCAAGGCCATGAAGAAAATCTTACTGGTTGACGATGAAGAGGGGATTCAGCTTCTCTATCAGGAGGAGTTCCAGGATGAGGGCTATGAGGTGATTTCAGCCTTTACTGGAGAAGAAGCCTTGGAGAAATTCAAGTCTGAAGTGCCGGATCTTGTCATTCTTGATATTCAGATGCCCGGGATGAATGGGATTGAGGTCTTGAGGCAGATGAAGATGACTGCTCCTCAACTCCCGATCATTCTCAGTACTGCCTATCATGAATATACACAGGATCTGAGTGCCTGGGCATCGGATGAATTTATTGTTAAGTCCCCA
>JAQVER010000088.1 GCA_028697885.1 Desulfocapsaceae bacterium | reverse complement strand
AAAGCGTTCAACACGCAAGATCATGGCTGCTTCTTCTTGTGAGGATCTCCGCTATGAAGAGCGGCATCAGCGGCATCAAGAACATTTTTGAATATATTCCACTCGATACTGACCCTGCGCAGCAGCCCCTCCCATACCCCATATTCCTCCTGAGCGTTGACAGGATGGAGTTTACCCTCCAGACTCTGACCGACGACATCAGCATAAAGGGACAGGGCCTTGGCGGCGGTCGCTTCCTGAGAAAAATCGCGGGCAGTGCGCCGGGCTCCCTCCTGCAGCAGAGCGATCTGTTCAGCGGGCAAGCTGGCCATGGAATGAAGGGCCGCGGCAAAGGCAGCAACCGATTCGTCCTTAAGCAGCGTGCCATTGACGCCATCAACCACCACCTCACGAACCCCGGGGGCGTCGAGCGCCACCACCGGCACCCCGGCGGCCATAGCCTCCGTCAGAACCATGCCCTGGGTTTCACTCCTGGAGGCAAAGGCAAAGATATCCATGGCCTGATAAGCGCTGGCCAGCAGGGGCTGCTCCAGCAGGGTGACATGGTGCAGACGGGAGGTCAGATTCTCCCTGGCAAAGATCTGTTGAATGATCTGTACAGATGGACCGCTGCCAATCAGCAAAAAATGAGCCCGGCTGTCCGTCTGCAGATAGGCAGCAACGGCCGTGGCCAGAAACTCCAGATTCTTTTCCGGAGCCAGCCTGCCCAGATGGCCGATGACCAGGGCATCGGCCGGAAGTGCCATCGCCGCCCGAAAGCCGGGGCCTGACCCCTGGGCAAAGGCCTCGACATCCACACCGGTGGCAACAACCTCAATGGGGGTGTAAACTCCCCGCCCCTGGAGGACCTTGGCAACACTCTGACTCGGGGCAAAGACCAGATCACAGAGGTTGGCATAACTGGTGGCAAGCTGAATCACAAACTGCTTCATGGCCCGGGAATCACCCGGCACATAATGGGTGTACTGCTCATACATGGTATGATGGGTAAAGATCAGTGGCAGGCCATGGCGACGGGCCAGGCGCAGCGCTGTGCCCCCGAGGAGAAAGGGATGATGCGAATGGATAATATCAGGGCGAAACCTCTCAACGGCCAAGGTAAGAGGGGCATGAACCGGCAGGACCACTGAAAAATCGCTGCCGTTGAAATGCTGGATGGCCGGAATGCGCACAACATCCATTTCATCTTCGTCCTTTTTTTCAAATTTCGGGGCCACCACCATGACCCTGTGCCCCTGCCGTCGATAGGCAGCGGTGAAAGTTTCCACTGAACGGGCCACCCCGCCAACATGGGGAGTAAAGGTATTGGTCATCATCATGATATTCATGCAGATGAGCCCCTTTCCATTTCAATGGATTGCTCTCCTGCACTGACCGACTGGGCGACAAATCCCGGTAGGCGTACCTCGATGGGCGGCACCTCCCCATGCCATTCTCCCTGCCATGACACCAACACCTTCTTCCCTGATTCCACCGGCATACTCTCCATGGTCAGCTGAATGGTGCCAAACGAAGTGGGGGACGGACCAAAAGAGAGCGATTCCGGGCCCTCAAGCCACTGCGGCGCAACTCCTGCCCCCAGGATGAGGCCATCGCCCTCTTCGCGTACAAAACAGTTCCTGATCATCAGTATCCATTCGGCTGCGGCCCAGCTGTGCTGCCCATCCCCCATGCAGCCGCCCAGCGTGCGGGGATGGATGGCCTCAGGCCACTGGCCGGTTGTTGAGGCCAGGCCGGCCACCGTTTCCATCAACTCCAGATAGCGGGGGTCGCCGGCCCGCAGCAGCACCTGGGCCATATGCAGGGTCAGGTAGGCATTGATCCCAGAATGAATCATATCCTGAAAGAATCCACCCTGGACCATGCAGTTGTCCAGAAGGAACTCAACGGTATTGAGCAGACGGAGATCTTGGGAAGCACAGAGCTGCAGGGGGTAGCCGATCACGAGGGAACCAATGGCCCCGGCATCAAGACGGCGGTAGGGAGAGGCAGGCAGCACCTCTTGATGCAGACGGAGAGCCACCTGGCGCAGACTGCGCTCTATTGCCTCCAGAAAGGCATCTGCCTCCTGGGCAAATTCTGCCGCTGCCTTGCTGTCTCCAGCCCTGTGCATAAGCCGGCTGGCAGCCTGCAGACCGGCAACTCCCCAGAAATCATCCCAGTAATAATAGTCATTGGGCCCCAGATGTTCAGCGCTGAACCCAGCCGGCAAGAGACCGGCATGCAGAGAGTCTTTTTTCTCATCCGTCCGTTTACGGACAATCCAGCGGCCGCCACGGCGGATCGAATCGAGCCAGTCGGGATGAGGCGGCCTACCGGTCATCTCACAAAAACGGCAGAAGATCCACAAAGCCTCACCATTGGAATCCCATTCCCCCTCCTGGGAAAGAAAGTAGCCGGCACGGGTCTGGCGCCTCGAAAAGAGATGCAGGGCCCGCTCTGCCCGGTCAATCATCCCGCTGCAGAGCAGTCCGTGAATAATAAAGGCGGCATCGCGGAACCAGAATCGCTTGTAGGTAAAGGGCCCGGGGTACACCTCATCCGGCGAGTGCAGAATCAGGGTCCGCAGCGCCGCCTCATAGAGGAACTGCAGACGTTGATCCGGAATGCGTAACGCACAGTGTCCCTCAAGGCTGCGCTCCCAGGAAACCGCATGAACTGGATGGTTCGTCCGATGATGATCAAGGGGGATGTTAACAGAAAGCATCCTCGCCTCTCCCGGCTGAATTCTGAAGAGTGCTGCACCTGTCAACATCCCCACACGACACTCCCCTTTCTCTTCTTCTTTTGGGTCATCAAGATGGAGCAGGACATCCCCGCGACGATATCTGGAGATATGATGGCGTTCGGCAGGATCACTGAAGAGGACCTGTTGCTCCCCGTTCACGGTCCAGCCCTTCCGGTCCCACGCCAGGGCAAGATCATGGACGAAACTGATTCCTTCAGGATTATAGGGACGTAGAGAAAGCACCAACCAGCCACCACCCCCGGCCTCCGCCCGTATATCCAGAAGACACTGGGGAATGCCCGACTGCATCTGCACTTGCACCCTTGAGTGGAGGAGCAGGTCTTGCCGGGTCATTTCAGTCTGCACTGCCAGCCCCTGAGCATAGTCCAGACGCTGGGTCACACACTTTAAGCGAGAGGGCAGGAGGCGCCGGTGATCGTCGGTGACAATCCAGTAATCAAGGGACCAGCCATCCCAGAAAGGGGTGACCAGCCCCCGGGGATCAACAAGGGGCAGTTCCGAGAAATCGGGAACGCCCACGGCAGTCCAGTTCCTATGGCTAAGATTGATATGGGTAATGGAGAAAGCCCGGGGAATAAACGCATCGTCGCCAGGATCAAACTGCCTTTCCACCCAGTAAGGCCACAACCAGTCCAGGTTATGCTGGATAATCCTGCTGTTGATGAGACCGCGGGCATGGAGGACCACGCCGGCCCGCAGCAGTTCAATGGGTTCGCCCACTTCGGAGGGCTGGGCAAAACGATGGAGACTGGCCAGCAGGGCAATGGGGTCTATAAAGCCATGGCTGCGGGCAGCATGGCGCACCACATATCTCCAGGGAAACCATTTCAACCACATCATTTTTTTCCTCCAGCCAGATAGGTCTCCAGCATCCTGCGCGCCAGACGGGTACAATAGATGAGCAGAGCAAGCACAACCAGAAAACCGAGTCCATAGAAGAGCCACTGGAGCGGTGTTCTGTCCATCCGTTGCGAACGCAGCATGGTCAGGTCGGCAGCCAGGGAACCCAGATAAACATTAAAAAAGGTGATGGGCATGATGCCCCAGAAGGTACCCACGCAGAAATCACGGAGAGAAAAGCCGGCAAGACCGAAATAATAATTAGAAAGTTTAAAGGGAAAAAAGGGAATCAGGCGGGTGAGAAAAACAACACCCCAGCCCCTCCGCTGCGACAGATTGGTTATTGTTTGAAAACGGGGATTATACAGGAAATATCTGGCCATTTTTGTGGTGGCCAGAAAGCGGCGGGCAATCACAAAAGCCACGCTTCCCCCCACGGTGGTGGCCAGAATCACATAGATCCCGCCAGGGACAATGCCAAACATGAAACCGGCACCCATGGTGAGAAGGACTCCCGGCAGGACCAGAACAACGACCAGGGCGTCAACCAGGATAAATAGCAGCGGCGCCCACGCCCCTTGCAACTCAAGCCATTCCAGGAAATGCAAGGCATGCTTGTCCAGATCAAGATGAAAGAAAACAAAAAGCCCTGCCATGACCAAGACGACAGTGACTACCAGATGTCTTTCCTGATTGAGGTAGTGAACGATCTTCTTTATCATGGCCGTACACCCCCTGAGACAATCAGTGATCTGAAGAGAGAACGATTCGTTCTTTCACTGGACAGATAGCAAAAGCTGCACACATTCAATGGAGAAGACAAGCACGATCTTGGGGATCATTAAAAAGTATACTACAGAAAATGTGGATATCAAAATCAGGCAAGCAAATTGAAAGTGGACTGGTGGGAGAAGATAAAAAATTCATTGACAAGTTCTTCAATAAGGATATCATGCAAATAAGAATAATTCTTACTGTGAGCAAAAATGTCTGAAAACTTTACCCCTGACAGCTCGTTGCAACAACAGATGGAAACCTTTGAGGAGACGTGCCGGACAGCCGACCTTAAATTGACTCATCAACGGTTGGAGATCTATCGTGAACTGGCAAAAGCGACAGACCACCCCTCCGCTGAAATGCTGCACAAAAGATTACAAAAGACTATGCCTACTCTTTCCCTGGATACCGTGTATCGTACCTTGACGACCTTTGAACAGCATCATCTGGTAAAAAAAGTGCAGACCGTAGACAGTCAGGCCCGTTTTGAGGCCCAGATGGTCCAACATCATCATCTTATCTGTGATAGCTGTAAGGAAATAATGGATTTTCACTGGAACTCTTTTGATAGCACCCCATTACCGGCAGATATCCGCCAATGGGGGACCATTAGAAACAAGAATGTGACCATCCACGGCACCTGCCAGAAATGTCAGGCACTGAAAAAAGTAAAGAAGCGAACCTAGGCCAGAAACTCTTTTTTTTACCCTGCTATTAGTAAAGATTACGAATTAGTTATTTGTACAAGGTGCGTCATCTTACTATTTCTTTCCGGTCAAATTCTTGAATTAGGAGCAAAGATCATATATACCCAAAATAGAATGAAAATATCTTGCAGGAAGAACGTCTTTTCCTCATTCACATCTTAACCATCAACACAGGAGATCACCACATGAGCACTCTGAAAGGAACCCAGACCGAAAAAAACATTTTAACCGCCTTCTGCGGCGAGTCACAAGCCCGGAATCGTTACACCTATTTTTCTGCCCAAGCCAAAAAAGACGGCTATGTGCAGATCTCTCAGATCTTTGAGGAGACGGCCAATCAGGAAAAAGAGCATGCCAAACGTCTGTTCAAGTTGCTGGAAGGGGGAGAGGTCGCGATCAGCGGTACTTTTCCTGCCGGTGTCATTGGCACAACCACCGAGAATCTCATGGAAGCGGCCGGTGGCGAACACTATGAACACACCATCATGTATCCAGAATTTGCCAAAGTGGCCAGAGAGGAAGGGTTTCAATCAATCGCCACAATATTTGAGGCCATTGCCGTAGCCGAAAAGCAGCACGAAAAACGCTATCTGGACTTGAAGGCCAATATAGAAGCAGGCCGTGTCTTCCAGCGGGAGGAAAAAGTCACCTGGCGCTGCCAGAATTGCGGTTATCTGCATGAAGGAAACAAGGCCCCGGAAAAATGCCCGGCCTGCGACCATGCCCAGGCCCATTTTGAGTTGTTGGCTGAGAACTGGTAATTACACTTTGCATTCAAACCGGCCCCTTTGTCGCCGCTGGCCGAGCTTATCCGTGCCGGTTTGAATGGTTTTTGGAATGACTTACGTTCTGGAGTTGACAGCAACACGCAAAAAAAACAAGAAACGAATGTATACGATATAATCATAAATATGTTGAGGGCACCACTGTACTGTATCCATGGCAGTACAGTGACCAGGTTCATACAGCAACAGGAGGCAACTTTATGAGTGATGAAATGAAATGCCCGGTAACGGGAAGGACGAACAAACACGTAGTGGGCGGCAGGTCGAATCTCGAATGGTGGCCGAACCGGTTGAATCTGGACGTTCTGCGCCAACACTGCCCTAAGTCCAATCCGATGGGCGAGGAGTTTAACTACGCCGAAGAATTCAAGAGTCTGGACCTCACCGCGGTGAAGAAGGATCTCCATAAACTGATGACCGATTCGCAGGACTGGTGGCCAGCGGATTACGGTCACTACGGACCTTTTTTTATTCGGATGGCATGGCACAGTGCCGGTACCTACCGCACCGGCGACGGCCGCGGCGGTGCGGGGACCGGCAACCAACGCTTTGCGCCCGTCAACAGCTGGCCCGACAACGTCAACCTCGACAAGGCACGCAGGCTGCTGTGGCCGATCAAGCAGAAGTATGGCCGGAAAATCTCCTGGGCCGACCTGATGATTCTGACAGGCAATGTCGCTCTGGAATCGATGGGATTCAAGACCTTCGGTTTCGCCGGCGGACGTGAGGATATATGGGAGCCGGAGAAAGACATCTACTGGGGTGCCGAAGAAGAATGGCTGGCTACGAGCGACAAGCCCCAGAGCCGTTACAGCGGTGAGCGCAATCTCGAAGACCCCCTGGCGGCCGTGCAGATGGGGCTGATCTATGTGAACCCGGAAGGCCCGGACGGCAATCCGGATCCGATCGCATCAGGGCGGGACGTGCGGGAGACGTTTGCCCGCATGGCAATGAACGACGAGGAGACAGTCGCGCTCACCGCAGGCGGACACACCTTTGGCAAATGCCACGGTGCCGGCGATCCGGCGCTGGTTGGTCCTGAACCCGAGGCCGCTGGTCTCGAAGAGCAGGGACTCGGCTGGAAGTGCAGTCATGGCACAGGCAAGGGGGGTGACACCATTAGCAGCGGTTTGGAAGGAGCATGGAACCCGACCCCGACCAAGTGGGACATGAAGTATCTGGACATGCTGTTCGGCAACGAGTGGGTACTGACAAAAAGCCCGGCGGGCGCTCAGCAATGGACGCCGAAGGAGGCAACCGACAAAAATCTTGCGCCGGCCGCTCACGATCCGAAAAAGCGGGTGCCGATCATGATGACCACCGCCGACATGGCGATGCGGATGGACCCGATCTATGAAGCGATCGCGCGGCGCTTCCATAAAAATCCGGAAGCGTTCGCCGATGCCTTCGCCCGCGCATGGTTCAAGTTGACGCACCGGGACATGGGCCCTCGCGCACGCTATCTCGGCCCGGAAGTTCCAAAAGAAGAACTGATTTGGCAGGATCCGATCCCTGCAGTCGATCATGAACTGATCAATGAGAGTGACATAGCCACCCTGAAGGGCAAGATCCTTGCTTCTGGCCTGTCTATCTCCGAACTGGTTGCAACTGCCTGGGCATCAGCTTCGACCTTCCGTGGTTCCGACATGCGCGGCGGCGCGAACGGCGCCCGCATTCGTCTGGCACCTCAGAAGGATTGGCAAGTCAACCAGCCGGAGCAACTGGCAAAGGTGTTGAAGAAACTGGCAAGCATCCAAAGCGAGTTCGACAAGAAGGTTTCCATGGCTGACCTGATCGTTTTGGCAGGTTGCGCGGGTGTTGAGCAAGCGGCGAAGAATGGTGGTCACAATGTGACGGTCCCCTTCACGCCGGGCCGCATGGACACCTCGCAGGAGCAAACCGATGTTGTGTCATTTTCCGCTCTGGAGCCGGAAGCAGATGGGTTCCGCAACTACCTCAAGACCAAATACACCGTATCGGCAGAGGAAATGCTGGTCGATAAAGCACAGTTGCTGACGCTGACCCCGCCTGAGATGACGGTTCTCGTTGGTGGCATGCGCGTCTTGAATGCCAATTTTGGACAGTCTCAGCACGGCGTCTTCACCAAGCGGCCGGGGACGCTCACCAATGACTTCTTTGTGAATCTGCTCGACATGAGCACGGCATGGCAGGCAACCTCGGAAGATAAAGACCTGTTCCAGGGTCATGATCGCTCAACGGGCGAACCCAAGTGGACCGGCACCCGTGTCGATCTGATCTTCGGTTCGCACTCCGAACTCCGCGCCCTGGCTGAGGTCTACGCAAGTGCAGACGCGCAGGAGAAGTTTGTCCATGACTTTGTGGCAGCCTGGAACAAAGTCATGAACCTTGACCGCTTCGATTTCACGTGAAAACGTAGTAAAAACGTTTTTGCGGGCTTCTGAAGCTTGTTCTGATCTGCAAAACAGATGATCGGGGAAGAACGATTTCCGCCACGAATTGACGGATGTTCTGAACGTTCATTGAAGCTATGCACAACAAAAAAGCGTGGCGTTTCAATACAATCTGAAGCGCCACGCTTGGCTTAGGTCCCTACAGTTTTAGATTCTTCCATTCTGAAAAGGAACAAAAAAACTGAACTCGCGCGGAGACGCAGAGACGCGGAGAAAGATTTTTTTTTATTTTTCTCTGCGCCTCAATATCTCCGTCCCTCTGCGGGAATGTTTCCGCTGACTATGCCTTGACGCAATCCATCGAGTAGACAACCTTACCGTTTTTCACTTCTTTCACCAGGCCGTGGATATCAGTCTCGAATCCAGGAAATTTTTCATTGAAACTGCGGGCGAATTTCAGATACTCCAGGATAGTCCTGTTCACCCGCTCACCGGGAATCAGCAGGGGAATCCCGGGAGGATAAGGGGTGAGGAGAATACTGGTGATACGGCCTTCAAGATCATCGATCTCCACCCGCTCAATATCATTATGCACCATCATCGCATAGGCATCAGCCGGCTTCATCGCCGGTTCCATATGCGAGACATACATCTCAGTGGTCAAGCGCGCGACATCATTCTCTTTGTACATGTCATGAATTGAATCACAGAGATCTTTTAAGCCAATGCGATCATAGCAGGGAAATTTCTTAAGAAAGCTTGGCAGCGTCCGCCACAACGGTGCATTGCGGTCATAGTCATCCTTGAACTGTTGCAACGCTGCCACCAAGGTGTTCCATCGCCCCTTGGTAATACCGATAGTGAACATGATGAAAAACGAATAGAGACCAGTCTTTTCGACAATAACACCATGTTCTGACAGATATCGGGTCACGATGGCCGCCGGAATCCCCGTGGCTGCAAAATCACCGCTGACGGCCAGCCCCGGCGTAATGATTGTGGCCTTGATCGGGTCCAGCATATTAAAGCCATCGGCCAGATTTCCAAATCCGTGCCAGGGCTCGTCTGCCCGCAGAATCCAATCTCCACGCTCACCCATACCCTCTTCAGCCAGTTCCTCCGGGCCCCAGACCTTGAACCACCAGGAATCCCCGAATTCGTCATCCACCTTGCGCATGGCGCGGCGAAAATCCATGGCCTCAAGAATGGATTCCTCAACCAGCGAGGTTCCACCCGGCGGCTCCATCATGGCCGCGGCCACATCACAGCTGGCAATAATCGCATACTGAGGGCTGGTGGAGACATGCATCAGATAGGCCTCATTAAAGCGGTCCCTGTCCAGATGACAGGTTGGCGATTCCTGCACCAGAATCTGACTGGCCTGACTCAAACCGGCCAACAGCTTATGGGTCGATTGACAGGCATAAACCATGGGCCCTTCGGATCGACAGGTGTCACGGCCAATGGCATGCATACCTTTATAAAATTCATGAAATGTGGCGTGCGGCAACCAGGCCTCATCAAAATGGAGATTCACCACGCTGTCACCCAGAATCTGCTTGATGGTATCAACATTATAGAGAATCCCGTCATAGGTTGACTGGGTAATGGTCAACATCCGCGGCTTGGCGCACAGATCCTTGGCAAAAGGGTGGGCGGCAATTTTGGCGGCAATAGTCTCCGGCAGGAATTCAGATTTCGGGATCGGCCCGATGATCCCATAATGATTTCGTGTGGGCATGAGAAAGACCGGCACGGCACCAGTCATGATGATTGCATGCAGGACCGACTTATGACAGTTGCGATCGACCACCACAACATCATTATCAGCAACATTGGCATGCCAGACGATCTTATTGGATGTTGAGGTGCCGTTGGTGACAAAAAAGAGATGATCCGCCCCAAAAATACGGGCCGCATTTTGCTCCGATGCCGCCACCGCGCCGGTATGGTCGAGCAGTTGCCCCAGCTCATCGACCGCATTGCACACATCGGCGCGCAGCATGTTTTCGCCAAAAAACTGATGAAACATCTGCCCCACCGGGCTTTTCAGGAAAGCAACACCGCCGGAATGACCAGGACAATGCCAGGAATAGGAGCCATCGGCCGCGTATCCAGTCAGGGCACGGAAAAACGGCGGTGCCAGGGAATCCAGATAAATCCTGGCCTCTCGGATAATGTGACGGGCCACAAATTCCGGGGTATCTTCAAACATGTGGATAAATCCATGCAGCTCCTTCAGCACATCATTGGGAATGTGGCGTGACGTCCGAGTTTCACCATAGAGAAAGATTGGAATATCCTCATTGCGCCGCCGGATCTCCGCTACAAACAAACGCAGCTTGTCAATGGCCTCATCCTTTTGATTTTCATCGGTAAACTCATCGTCATCAATGGAAAGAATAAAGCAGGAGGCCCGGTTTTGCTGCTGAGCAATCATGGCGGTATCACTAAAACTGGTGATACCGATGGTCTCCATCCCTTCACTCTCAATGGCCTCGGCCAGAGCCCGAACTCCCGAACCAGATGCGTTTTCGGAGCGAAAATCTTCGTCGATAATGACGACAGGAAAGCGAAATTTCATCTATCCAACCTCAAGGAGAACACGTTAAAAAGTCATAATACATACTCAGCACCGACACGGCTCATTGACTTCTGGCTCGCTCCGGCGACAAAGCAATAAAATCAAACAAGCATAACAATCAGCCATTATACAAAAGTACACAGAAAATCAAATATTTCATCCATATTTTCTGACAAAAAAAACAGCAGATCTCTATACCATGCGAGAAACAATGGTACAAGATTCAATCCACACCTGCCATGTTCTCAAGAACGGACACCCCCATCTCTATTCCTACGGCACGACAAAGTCTGGCCTCAGACAAGGATGTTCATCCCTATCTCTTCAATCAAGCAAGACTCCGCCTGTAATGTTGATTCCAAATAAGTTCAGGCACTTCCATTTCCCTTGACATATTCTCAGGAATTATTGCATCCTGTAACAAGAGAAACCTATTCATAAACAAAACGACAACGCACCTGCACCTAAAAGATGATCAGCATGAAAAACGGATACCCCGAAAAACTGACCAGACTCCCCCCAAAAAGGTGCTTTTCCCTGATCGCCTGGCTTATCCCATTTCTGTTCCCTCTCTTCCTTATCGCCTGTGACGCCCAGAAAAATGAGGGCTACAGCCCTGCATATACAAGTACCCCGACCAACAAACAAGCCGTCCTGATTTTCGGAGTGCATCCCCTCCACAACCCCCAGCGCCTCTATGAAATCTACGGCCCCCTGGTCGAATACCTGAACCGGAATTTCCCCGAAATCACCATCCGACTTGAGGCCTCACGCTCCTATGAGGAATTTGACCGAAAACTCTACAGCCGCCACTTTCACTTCGCCTTGCCCAATCCCTACCAAACCCTCAACTCACTCAAACACGGTTACCATATTTTTGCCAAGATGGGCGACGACAAACAATTCCGCGGCATCATCATTGTCAGAAAAGATAGTAACATCAACACGGTTGGTGACCTGAAAGGCAAGATTGTCAGTTTCCCGGCACCCACCGCCCTGGCCGCCACCCTGATGCCCCTGTACTTCCTCCATACCCATGGACTCGATGTGAATCAGGATATTACGCGCCTCTTCTCCGGCTCGCAGGAATCGTCAATCATGAATGTTTATCTACGGAAAAGTGCTGCCGGCGCCACCTGGCCTCCGCCCTGGCAGTCCTTTGTAGAACGCAATCCCAAAATTGCCGCTGAGCTTGAGGTAAAATGGGAGTCCCCACCACTGGTCAACAATGGCTTGGTGGCCCGGGATGATGTCGCGCCGGAAGTCGTGGACAAGGTAAAAACCCTTCTCCTTAACTTGCACACCCACGAAGAAGGCCGTCAACTACTGAGCGCCCTCCCTCTCATGCGTTTCGAGAGCGCAACAGAGGCAACCTATCAACCGGTCCGCGACTTCCTGAAAAAGTATACCGAAACAGTCCACTGACACAAGACACCTGATGACATCATTGCTCAACATCATAAAAGGGCTCTGGCCCGCTAAAATCCGTTACCAGCTGATCTGCGGCGTAGCCCTTGTTCACCTGCTGCTGATGACCTTCTTTGTCATTGATCTGGTATCGCGGCAACGTGATTTCCTGCGGCAGCAGAGCCTGGAACAGACCACAAGTCTGGCTGAGACCCTGGCTCTCAACAGCAGTTCCTGGGTTCTGGCCAATGATGTGACAGGGCTTGAGGAGATCGTTCTTGCCATCGGCCAGTATCCAGAACTGCGCTATGCCATGGTCATCACCCCTGACGGCAAGATCCTGGCCCACACCGATGAATCCCATATTGGCCAATATCTCGTCGATGAGAAAAGCCGTGCACTCCACGATACCGAATCAAAAATCAAGATCCTCCACAGCGATCAGAATCTCCTCGACGTTGCCGCCCCCATCATGACCAGCACCGGGAAAAAAATCGGCTGGGCCAGAATAGGCCAGGGCCAGGAGAAGATAGCGGACAATCTGGTGATCATTTCCCGCAACGGCATCCTCTACACCTTGCTGGCCATTGTTACCGGCTCGCTTTTTGCCCTGCTGCTCGGCAACCGTTTAACCTCAGGTCTAAACAAATTACTCCTGATTTCCCAACAGATCAAGAACGGCCGGCGGGATCAACGGATGAAGATCTCTCACCATGACGAGATCGCTCTCCTGGGTGAGGGCTTCAACAGCATGCTGGACGCCCTCGTTGCCAAAGAAGATCTCATCCTCCTCAACCAGATGCGCTTGGAAAGCATCGCCGACATCTTCCAGTTCCAGGCCGAAAGTCAACAGGAGTTCATGGACTATGCCCTGGAACAGGCTATTCATCTCACCGACAGCAAGTTCGGCTATATCTATTATTACGATGAAGATAAACGAGAATTTACCCTTAACAGCTGGTCCCGGGAAGTCATGCAGGAGTGCACCATTGTCGAACCGAAAACCTGCTATCAACTTGACAACTGCGGCCTGTGGGGAGAGGCGGTGCGACAGCGAAAAGCAATTCTCGTCAATGACTTTCAGGCAGAAAACCCCTTGAAAAAAGGCTACCCTCAGGGACATGCCGCACTGCACAACTACCTGACCATCCCGCTTTTTCATGAGGAACAGATTATTGCCGTGCTGGGCGTAGCCAACAAAGCAGGGGACTACAATCAAGACGACATTACCCAACTGACCCTGCTGATGGATGCGGTGTGGAAGCTTGTGGAGCGCAGGTATGCCGAAGATGCCCTACAGGCAAGCGAATCCCGCATACAATCCATCAGTAATAATTTTACAGCCGGCATGATTTATCAAATTATCGTCAAACAGGATGGTAGTCGTAAATTCACCTATGTAAGTGATTCAGTGAAGCAACTCTATGGTGTATCACCCGAAGAAGTTATGGCCGATGCCACTCTTATCTACAGCAGAATAGATAAAGACGACATCGATTCCTTAACAGAGGCTGAAAATAAGGCCATAAAAGCATTTTCCACGTTTAAGAGTGAAGCTCGGATAGTGGAACCCTCAGGAAAAACACGATGGTCTTCCTTTGTGTCCACACCCACAAAAATGGAAGATGGCGCAGTATGCTGGGATGGCATTGAGCTTATCATCACTGACCGGAAAGAGGCAGAGCAGAGACTGGAACAGGCGGCCCGAGAGTGGTCTGCCGCCATGGACGCCTCCGATGACATCATCTATCTGCTGGACCTTAGACGCCATATCATCCAAGCGAACAAGGCCTTTTATCTGACTACCGGCACCAGTCCCGAAAACGCCATCGGCCGACATATCGCTCAGATCGTCCATCGGCAGGGAGAAACCGTCCCCTGCCTCATTTGTCGTGCGGAGGAAGAACAATGCGACCTTCAGATTGTCATGGAGTCGGACAATCCTGACAATCCTCTGGGACGGCCGCTCGAGATCACGGCAAAAATAGTCCGTGACCAGGAACAACGCCCCATAAGCATACTCATGACTCTCCATGACCTCAGCACCGCCCGGAAAGAAATGGAGGAGAAAGTAAACCTGGAAAAGCAACTGCAGCAGGCCCAGAAGATAGAATCGGTGGGTCGCCTGGCAGGAGGTGTGGCGCACGATTTCAACAATATGCTGGGCGTCATCATCGGTCACACCGAGATTGCCCTGGACCTGGTAGACCCGACCCAGCCACTCCATGCCTCCCTTGCAGAAATCCTCAAGGCGGCCCAGCGCTCTGCTGACCTCACCCGCCAGCTGCTGACCTTTGCCCGCAAGCAGACAGTCTTGCCTAAGGTGCTGGACCTCAACGAGACCGTAGAAGGGATGCTTACTATGCTCCGCCGTCTCATCGGTGAGGATATCGTTCTCCACTGGCAACCGGGGACGGATCTGTGGCCGGTCAAAGTGGACCCTTCCCAGATCGACCAGATCCTTGCCAATCTGTGCATCAACGCCCGGGATGCCATCAAGGGAGTTGGCAATCTCCGCATCGAGACAAGAAACTGCTCCATCGACGAGACCTACTGCACCAATAACCCTGGCACTCAACCCGGAGAATATGTACAGCTCACCGTGAGCGACAACGGCTGCG
>JAQVER010000010.1 GCA_028697885.1 Desulfocapsaceae bacterium | reverse complement strand
TCGTTTCTCTGGTCGGGTTGTCGGGAAATGGTTGTGCAAGATGACTTCAGCGTTTATTATCAAGGAGTTACGAGGAGTGCGGGCTTCGAGACTGTTTTGTGGTAGGTCGTCGTTCCCTCCACCAATTAAATATCCGAAATCATTGAGATTGTCTCTCTTTGGTTTCGGCTATTTTCTTTCCCATTTCTTTCCCGTTTTAATTTGATGGGACAGTTTCATTGAACAGCTTCTCAAAGTCTTTTTTGTATGATGCAGGGGTGTCGTTTTGATAGCTCCAATAAGACGCTATAGCTCTAACCATATCCATATCAATATGGCCACAGTCTAGTAGAATCTTTAGGAATTTAAGCGAGTTGTATGTTTTGATTTCATATATTTTTGCTAGGGCAAGTAAGTCTATGTCGTCAGAAATAATGGGTATTTCGAGTATGTATGCGTGCGCCAATGCTTGAATATCAACTTTTCCAGTTGTTAATTTCTCCTCGCGTGCAGTATCCCTGATAAAATAAAATGTATTACTGATTTCTATTTGATCATTTCTGCTAATTCTGAAGCAGCTTTGCCTGTTTTTTTCATACTCTGGTTGATCAACCCAACCAAATTTGCTTTTTAACCGTGGGTTTTGTTTATACTCTTCGTGAAGGTTCTTGATGACACCCAAGATATGACCTTCTTCACAAAAAGGTGTTTTGAGCAGTGGGTTAATGCTTTGAGCAAGCCTGAAATACGAACATGTATCTACAATGACAGTTGCAGACATTAGCACATCTCTTCGTACAGGGCATGCGCATCAGGAGGTGATATGCTCAATATTGATTGTAGAAAACTTGGTGATTTTTGCTTTTCCTTCAGGAAAGGTTCTAAGGCATCAAAGAAAGGTGTTTTGAAGTAATCTTTCGATATGTTGATGTATTTGTGAGGTGATGGAGGCAGTTCTTCAAACAATGTTTCTGCAACGTTATAATATTTTGAACAAAATGCAGTGTTGGCCCTATAGATAATGCTATCTGTTTCTAGGTTTATGATTGGTTTGTTAGCATGCTCTGCATATCTGTTAATTTCGAAATAAACAGTTAATGGGGATACTATCAATTCTTTTGCAATATCTATAATTCTTGAAACTTGCGCACTGCTACTTTGCAGTTTTTTGATGTCTAAATATTCGCGTTTTGCCAATTCTCTACTTATAAGAAGTGAGCCAGCAAATTTATCAGCAAAATCTTCTGCTTCATTTTCTCGTAATGAGGGTGCTTTGACATGCCCTAACTCATGAGCAAGCCAAAATTTGAAATCGTGAATTTTACTGTCCAAGTTGATGTATATCCATGTTGTCATTGAAGATGGGAGAAAAACGTGGAGAGCATTTTCATGGTTTCTCTTATTTCCCCAAAACACTGGAATGAGAACTGCGTGATTAGTGTTGAAAAACGTTATCAGATCACTAATCTTGATTTCTTCCTCTTTGGATTTTCCAATATCTTTTCGAACAGTGTCGGCGACTTGATGGATATAATCATAATCTAATATCGGTTCTTTTAGGACAGGTGGTTGCGAAAAATTATCATATGGGAGATAAGGAACAAGGTGTTCAAGTAAGTATCCCTTGTCTCTAGCATCTTCAATATAATCGTCTGAGATTTTATGATTTCCTTTTTTACGAAAAGCAATTACAGGCTCTATTGTGTCTATCTCTTTTATAACAATTTCATTGTAGGTAAGTTTGAGTGTTTGAGCAAGTTTTAGGAGTGTGGCTGGACGAGGGTATTTTGTATGACTCAACCAATTACTTACGGACTGTTTTGATACACCTAGCGCGGTAGTTAGGCTTGATTGTGAAAGTCCTAGTTTGTCTAATTGGTTTTTTATGTTCTCAATATTTAATCTTTTCATTTGACTTCCTCCATATTACTAATATATGTGGAGGGTCAACTTTTGTCAACTTTTGTTTGTTTGATTGTTGTTCTTAACGTTAATTCCTAGCTGTTGCATGAGTTGGATCTATTTGTTAGCCATTTTTTTTCTAATTTTTCTCGATGAATTAGATGCTTCTTGATAGATTTCACGAATCTCGTCTGCTCCAATCCTGAAGTATCTTTCAAAAGCTTTATTGGTTTGATGCATAGTACCTTGCTTAATTTGCTCCGGTGAGAAATCCTTTCTCAGAGCCACAGCGGAACTATGACGAGTACCACCATAAAGATCTACACCTTCAATCCCAATATTGTCACAGGCTCTTTTCCACCATTTATAAAAATACTTTTCGCCGAATTTTTGGCCTATTTTGACTCCGCTTTTACTGTCATCATGGCGGAAAAAATATGACTTTGGAAAGCCGGGTGTGATTTGCGTGAAAAGTGTGCCATCTTCACCGGCGAGATTGTCGGCTATGCGCTGAACAAGCGTATGACGAAAGATCTTGTTATCCAGGCATTGTTTCGGGCTGTTTTAGCAAAACGTCTCGAGAAAGTGCTGATCCTTTATTCTGATCGCGGGAGGCAATACTGTTGCCTTTACAAGAGTACTCAAACAGTTTGATGTGAAGCTATAAGTCGTAAGAGGACTGTTATGATAATGCCCCGATGGAAAGCTTCTGGGGGGCGTTGAAAACCGAGATAGTCTATCACAGAAAGTGTGGCACAAGAAAAAAAGATGAGTCTGAGATCTGTGAGTATATAGAAATATTCTATAACCGGTAACGTATACAGAAAAAGTTAGTTTTTGCTCTCCGGCTGATTTTGAGAGAGTGGCAGAGAGGTTTGGTTTCCAGAACTGATGTCTGACTTCAGTAGTAACCCTAAGCCTAATAAGGCGGGTGAAATATTAAGACTGGTCGGAGCTTCTCGCAGATAAGCTCAATATGAGTAAAATTGTTTTTTTTGTTGAGATACAGGCTGGCAATATTAAACTGGGCAACCTGCTCCGACTAAGCAGGAACAGGTTGCCCTTTAAGGGTGCTTGTTTAATGTGTAGCATGACTCGTTATCGCAGGCAGGAACATAGGCCACGGAAAGCTGTTTCCTACATCAACACCAACTGTGGTGAATGTTGCAATTCCACCATTGCCATCATCCGCAGTAAGTGTGCATGTTACATTTTTCTGCGCCTCATTCTTTGTTAGGATATAATTATCTGAGTTTGCATCAGGAATATCTACACTATCTGCAGCCCATTGATAACTCAGAGTAACTGTATCCCCATCGCTATCGTCAGTAAGTGTATCTAACAGGCTAAGTGTTTTGCCAACCGTTGCAATACCGCTAATAGTGGGTGTACCGGTGAAGGTTGGAGCGTTGTTTTCCGCGAAGACGGGCGAGATCGTTGTATTTGAAGTCAGCGTACCGTTATTGAGAGTGCAGGTAGTAGCGGTGGTTGCGTCGCATCCGGCGCCCCAGCTGGAAACGACCGTGCTTGCGGGCAGCGTTGCGGTGAGTACGATCCCGGTGCCGTAGTTGTAGGTATCAGACAGGGTGCCGCCCGTAACACTGCCATCCCAGGTTCCGTTGACGGCGCCGGAATCAGCGGCAATGGTAACTGCAGCGTTGTTGTAGGTCGGTCCCGAAGGGCTCACCGTGAGCGTCCTGGTGTCAAGTGCGAATACGGGCGAGATCGTCGTATTGATTGAGAGGCTTGTAATCGTACAGGTAGTAGCGGTGGTTGCGTCGCATCCCGTGCCCCAGCTGGAAACGACTGTGCCTGCCGGCAGCGTAGCGGTGAGTACGATCCCGGTGCCGTAGTTGTAGGTATCAGACAGGGTGCCGCCCGTGGCACTGCCATCCCAGGTTCCGTTGACGGCGCCGGAGTCAGCGGCAATGGTGACTGCAGCGTTGTTGTAGGTCGGTCCCGAAGGGCTCACCGTGAGCGTCCTGGCGTCAAGTGCGAATACGGGCGAGATCGTCGTATTGATTGAGAGGCTTGTAATTGTACAGGTAGTAGCGGTGGTTGCATCGCATCCCGCGCCCCAGCTGGAAACGACCGTGCCTGCGGGCAGCGTTGCGGTGAGTATGATCCCGGTTCCGTAGTTGTAGGTATCAGACAGGGTGCCGCTTGTGGCATTGCCATCCCAGGTTCCGTTGACGGCACCGGAATCAGCGGCAATGGTGACTGCCCCGTTGTTGTAGGTCGGTCCCGAGGGGCTCACCGTGAGCGTCTTGGTGTCAACCGCGAATACGGGTGAGATCGTTGTATTTGAAGTCAGGGTACCGTTATTGAGAGTGCAGGTAGTAGCAGTGGTTGCATCACATCCAGCGCCCCAGCTGGAAACGACCGTTCCTGCCGGCAGCGTTACGGTGAGTACGATCCCCGTTCCGTAGTTGTATGTATCAGACAGGGTGCCGCCTGTAGCACTGCCATCCCAGGTTCCGTTGACGGCGCCGGAATCAGCGGCAATGGTAACTGCAGCGTTGTTGTAGGTCGGTCCCGAAGGGCTCGCCGTGAGCGTTTTGGTGTCAACCGCGAACACTGGCGATATCGTCGTATTGACTGAGAGGCTTGTAATCGTACAGGTAGTAGCGGTGGTTGCGTCGCATCCCGTGCCCCAGCTGGAAACGATTGTGCCTGCGGGCAGCGTTGCGGTGAGCACGACTGCGGCGCCATTGATATAATCTCCCGTCAGGGTTCCACCGGTGGCTGATCCGTTCCAGGTTCCGTTGATAGCGCCGGAATCAGCGGAAATGGTGACCGCTCCGTTGCTGTAGGTCGGTCCCGACGGACTGACCGTGAGCGCCCGTGTGTCAGGCGCGAATACGGGAGAGATCGTCGTGTCGGTCGTGAGGCTTGAAATAGAACAGGTTGTTGCCGTCGTGGAGTCGCAGCCGATACCCCAGCTGGAGACGATCGTTCCCGCGGGCAGGGTCGCGGTGAGCAGAATCGCGGTGCTATCGAGATATGCTCCTGAGAGAGTACCTCCCGCAACACTGCCGTTCCATGTCCCGTTGATGGCGCCTGAGTCCGCCGCGATGGTAACCGAACCGTTGTTATAAGTCGATCCCGATGGGCTCACTAAGAGGGCGGGGCCTGTAACAAATCGTATATACGCACCATTCCCACTGTCCGCACTTGCGAAGCTGAACCCGGCGTAACGATCACTGTAATCACCACTGGTGTTCGGGTTAAAACTAAATGCCGACCAGCTGTAACCATTGGTAAGATCGTTTACGAGGTAGCCTGTAATATCAAAAGAATTCAACCCTATAGGGTTAGAAGGCATTATAGTTGCAACAAGTTCATTACCAGCAATTTTCTGTGAGGCGCTCCCGGTTGCACCACTTGAATTTGATGCATGATTTATGGTGCCAGCAGAAGGGGTCGACCCTGTTAAATATGCACTTTCAAGATTTAAAAGCAATGTTGCAGAAATTATGTTTGCGGCGGCAGGGGCGGAAGCCAGGCTGAACTGGGCATATCCCGTGTTAAAAGAAACAGTATCGCTGGTTCCAAAGAACTGATAATGTGCAGAAACACTGGCTCCGGCTGAATCAAAAGAGTCATAGGAGCTTCCCAGTTCGTCATGCCAGTAACCATCTCCAGTTGGTAATACAGAGATGTCAATTGTCGCTGCATAGGCGACAGAAGTTGCTACGAAATACAAAATAGCAACAAAAATTAGAATTTTATCCTTCATAACTTCCCCCTGATAATTAACAGGTTATTCTATATGCGCCTCTATACAATTCTCAGCAAGAAATGTTGGAGAATGCCGTGTTTATGACCAAATTGGGATTGCCCTCTGTGTTTATCTGCTTGTTGCTTATCTCAAATCCAAAATGGGCAGGTCAATGTATCAAATTCTTGAGGTAATTGCTCTGAGAAAATTTATGAGACAGCAGTGATATTGTCCACAATATCATAAGAAAAATATGAAAGACAAGGAAGTAGTTGTTGAGTGCCACGACATAGAAGTGGCCCCGCGAAAATGTGAACAAGCCGTTAAGTGAAAAAATCTGCTACAAATAATGTCCTTTAATGGGCTAAATTATGTAGCAAAAAATACAAAATTAAAAATAACGAATTAACAATAAGATGTGCTGTAGGTGAAAGTGACGCCGCCCCCCCCCCCCATTTTGAAGTCCTGCAACCTCCAATATAGTACATTAAGCCTGCAGTCTACCAAGGTTTGCGGGTTTTTTATTGTCCAGTGAAATACAAATGTTTTGGAGGGATTGTTGAAGAGTAGAACTTTTCTCAAAGAAAAATGAAAGCCTCTAAAAATGAGGAATGCTTTATATGTAAAGGGATTGCGTCAGGTGATGATGCCATGATTCTTGGGAAATAACAGTTTCTGGATATTATGGAAGGATCTCAATTTAATCATTTACATCGTTACTGCGGATCTTCTCCGATTACCTGGTTTCGCCCTCTTTGCTTGGCCATATACAACCGCTGATCCGCTACCCGGATCAGCTCCTCCACGGTAATTTTACCAATCCTTGCCAACTGACTGGCCGCCACTATGCCGATGGAGACCGTTATGGGGATCCGTTGCTGGTTATAAGTGAACTCGGAGGCTTCTACTGCCAGCCGTAAGCGCTCGGCAAACTGTAACCCATGCTTCAGATCACCGCTGGAGAAACCATAAAATTCCTCCCCTCCATAGCGGCCAATCTCATCTTCCTGCCTTTTTGTGGAACGCATTACTTCAGCTAAACTCACCAGCACCTGATCTCCTGCCTGATGGCCATGGGTGTCGTTCACTGTTTTAAAATGATCAAGGTCCAGCATCATAACAACAAAGTCCTTGATGTGACCCCGATGGAGGTTGCCGATGTTCATCTCGATAATACGTTGCATGATGGACCGCTTCGGCAACTTGGTAAGTTCGTCGAAATAGCCGATCTTTTCCAGTAAATCTTTCTGTTCCATTTCCTTGGTGACCTCGGTCAGGCAGCCAATGGAGAGACAGATCTCGTCTTCGGCAAATACTTCGATCATGGCCTGGTCCTTCAGCCAGATCGTCTTCTTTCCGGGGAGGGCCAATTGGTAAATAAATTCAACCACCCCCTCTCTTTTTACCTTTTCGCGCAGATCACTTTGATCGCCCCGCAGTTCGGCTCTGGTGACAATTTCCTCTTCAACCTTAGTTTCCCGATTCCCATAGCGATACAATCGACGATCGACAATGCTCTGCTGAAAGACTTCGGCAATTTCCGACCGTTGACAATTGAGAAGGGTCAAAAACCGCTTCCCGGCATATTCATACCAAATAATTTTTCCATCCCCGCACCAGGCGGCGATGTAAGGAATGATGGGCGAGGATATTTCGTCCAAGGCCTCTAGGGCCGTTATGCACTGCGTAAGCCGCCGACACAGCTTGGCCGAAAAATTGCCGTTAAGAATTTTACCGCCATATTTTGCCAATTGATCCGTCATCTTTCACCCCTCCCAGTGAGGTGATAGAGATTCGCTTTTCCCATTGCTGCCAAAAGGGCATGAAACTCATCCAGGAAAGCTATGAAATAATCTTCATTTTTATTTAAAATTCACAAAATTAAGTGTTTCTAGATATATAAGTTCCGTGCGCATTCGTCAATACCTCTTAGGGCTCTTCTCTGCCGCAAGTTCTGCAATCAGTAATTTCTTGCCCGTTACATCCGTGACTGATGGATACCGCTTGCAAGCAATAATCTTTATGACACATTTGAAATTTATCCCAATGCCGTCGAAGATCTGCGTCAGGCAGGAAGAGGTGTTGTTCAATTAAGGAGAGAAGTGGAATCTGCCATACAAGAAAAAACTATGAACAATCATGGCAAGTTAGCAGGAAAATGGATGCTGAGAGGTTGAAAGCAGATTTTGATAGAGAAGAGATTAAAATGATGATATTGCCATGCAGTACACTGATGGTTTGCAATTGAGGGTGTTCCTCTCAGTGAATCTTAACAGTAAAGAGATTAAACTAAATGGGAGGTATGTTGATTGCTACTCTGTTCTCTTATCTCTAAAAAAACAGACCGTCTTCCATCGGAAAGAAAAACGGTCTGTTCTACAGTAACGTATATTAAGGGGAAGTGCTGATCCCCTGAGGCACAGAGAGCTATTGTCAGCCCGATATGAGGTCAATTCCACCGGTTATTTTTTCTTTGCCTTGGCAGTCTTGCAGCCGCAGCCACAACCAGCCGCTTCCTTGATACAGACTGAATCCTTCAGCGTCTTACCAACCTTGAATTTCACAACTTTTTTCTCGGCAATCTTCATTTCTTTGCCGGTTTGAGGGTTGCGGACGGTACGGGCTGCCCTCGTGGTTACGGAGAAAGAGCCGAACCCGACAAGGGTAACATTCTCATTATTAGCCAGTGCCTTAGCAATGACATCCAGCACTGATTTCAGCGCTTTTTCTGCTGCAACTTTGGTGAGGCCTGCTGATTCGGCAACCTTGCTGACGAGTTCTGATTTGTTCATGATTTTTCTCCAGTTAATTTTATGGTGATGTGAGAGGGATAGCCATTATAACGATAATGTGAACAGTGGTACTTTGTTTTTCTAGTCTTTTAAAGATTTCCGTAAATACAGGACAAAAGCAGAGAGCCGATTTGTCAAATATCTTGGCCTGCAATTTTAAGATGAAACAAGCATTCTCCTAAACAATAAGGCTTTTTCTTTACCACTATTTCATCACCTGTTTATTTACCCAAAAGCCATACATTGAGGGAAAATAGCACATGAGGACTAACAGCCGTTGAGTGAGGAACAGTCTTGTTAGAATAATAATTCCTCCTGGAATTTCATGCGTCATTTTCAAGTGTTCAATCTACTTCAGGGAACAACGTTCTGAATATTGTTTACTCCAAATCTTATTTTGACCTATCAAAAACTTTATAAACATGCAATCACAAAAGCAGTTCTCCTGTCAACACGGGGTTAGTCATAGTTGTACGAATTAATACCGCTTTGAGGTTGATAAATGATTATTCCTAAACTACTGCATCTTCAGCACAGTGATAATAATTAATCTCTGCAGGATCTTTCAGGCAGGCGAGTGAGGCAAAATAGTGTTCGTCATGCAGTATGGAAAACATCTTACATGTTCCCTGAAAACGTCTTTTGTCCACCCAAGTCAGCTGTGGGCAATCATCTTTCTCAAAATTTACCGTAAAGGTATTTAGAGGAAATGAGAACCCGCTTCCCAGTGCCTTGACGAATGCCTCTTTGAGAGTCCAGCAACGATAAAATCCCATTGTCAAATCATTACCTGATAATTGTGCTAGTGCTTGATATTCTTGCTCTGAGAAAAAGCGCTTTGCCAGTTTCAAACATTCTGTATCGTCTCGTATATATTCAATATCGATTCCAATCTCACAGAGTCGGGTAAAGGCAAACAGCGCAACGTCTTTGGAATGAGTGACGTTGAAAAAGATAGATTCATTTTTACTTGGATTGAGTAAGTAAGGTTTGCCATGTTTATTGTATGAGAATGTGAGCTCTTTTGCATCTACGCCGGTATAGCGACTCAGAAGATTCCTGAGCATGGTTCGTGTCAGGACAAACTTGTTTCTGTCGGAGTCAAAATAAAAACGCTCCGCTTTGTGAATCTCGTCTGTGGATAAAATATCATTGCTGATACCTTCACTGTTTTGCAATAATGAAAGTTTCCAGATATGCACACTCCTGCCAGTACAGTCAGTGGCAGTTGCCGCAGGTCCCCAATGGTTTGATTGTCTCATTTCTTTCTTGCTCGTCATGGAGATCATGTTTGCTTGCTCTGTTACACCGAGCAAGCTTGGTTATGCCAAGATCAGCTCTCCCTTATATCTGATCTGATTATAAGACGGCCAAAATTCGTTGCTTTTATCTCTGTGGGGCGATACACCTAAATAATGCCACCTGGTACCAAACTCAATTCGCCAACTGCGCTGTCATGTGACGACTGGTTAGTTTGGTCTTATCTGGAAATATATACAGGAGCCCCTATGTTCGATACCATACATGCCGATCTCAGTCTCAATGACCCGCAGGAGTTGTCCAGTCTGTTCAGCAAATGTGCAGACATGACGCCGAACAATATCGCCGTTGCCCATGGTCGTGAGACGATCACCTACAAGGAGTTGGACCTGCTGTCCAACCGTTACGCCGACTATCTGCATCAGACTCATCACATCGAACGAGGTGATCTGGTCTGCGTCGCCTATGAGCGCGGGATTAACTTCATCCTCGCAATCCTGTCCATCCTCAAGTGCGGGGCAGCCTATGTCCCCATCGATGCCAAGGAGCCGGCCGAGCGGCGCCGCGACATCATCGACGATGTGGCACCGAAGTTGATCCTGGTGCAGCCGAAACATCGTGGTGATTTTGATTTCGCCAACTGCGTCAGCCTCGAGGACCTTAGCAATGTTTATGCCTTTTCGCCCGCGCCGCGCCAAGCCCATATCCACAGTCATGATCTTGCCTGCGTGTTTTTCACATCCGGTTCGACCGGTCGTCCAAAGGGTGTCTTGCTCCCGCATCTGGCCCTGACCGGCCTTATCCGCAGTCCGCGTTATCTGACCATCACCGCGGATGATCGGGTGTTGTCGTCGAGCAGTATTGCCTTTGATGCCGCATCCTTTGAGATCTGGACGGCTTTGGCCAACTCCGCGACGCTTGTCTGCATCGATTATGAAACCATCATCAACCCAGAGGCCTTTGCCGATTTCCTCGACCAGCAGGATATCAGTGTTATGTGGATTACGTCGGCTCTGTTCGATCAGGTTGTTGCTTTCCGGCCTGGTATGTTCAAGAAGGTCAAGTACCTGCTTTCGGGTGGTGACGTGGTCAATCCGAAGACGGTATACAAAGTGCTGAACAACAACCAGGGTAGGCCAAAGGCCTTCATCAACGGCTATGGTCCCACGGAAACCGGTATTCTGGCCACGTTTCAGATGATTACTGAGATGCACGACGATAACGAGCCGCTGCCGATCGGTAAGGCCCTGGCGGATACCGAACTGTATGTGCTTGACGAGGATCGGAAACCGGTCTCACCCGGAGAATCAGGTGAATTATATATCGGCGGCCATCGCTTGGCCAAGGGATATTTGAACCTGCCGGAAAAGACCGCACAGTCCTTTGTTCAAAATCCTTTCACCGGCAATCCGACCGATATCCTCTATCGCACCGGTGATCTGGTACGTTTCCGACCTGACGGCAGCCTTGAGTTCTCTGGTCGAGCCGACCGCCAGATCAAATTTCGTGGTTTCCGCTTGGAGCTTGACGGCATTGAAAATGTTCTGGTCAGTCATCCGGCTGTGGCGAATGCTGCGGTCAAGATGGTCAAGATAAACGATGAGAAGGCTCTGGTTGGCTATGTGCAGCTGGAAGCCGGCCACAAGGAAGGGTTCTCCATTGCTGATTATAAGATCTATCTGCATGATAAAATGCCTTCGTACTCGGTCCCGAGGGTGGTTATGGTGATGGATCAACTACCGGTCACCGCGCGTGGCAAAATTGATCGCAAGCAGCTACCGGAGCCGGTGATCGAAGAGGAGAAATGCGACGACATCGTTGCGCCGCGCACCGAGACCGAGAAGATTATCTACGATGTCTGGTCCAGCTGCCTGGGCAGGAAGGCCTTCGGCGTGATCGATAACTTTTTCGATCTGGGTGGTTCATCGATCCTGCTGGCGAGTGTTTATGCCGGTATCCGCGACCGGATACCGATGCCGTTCACCCTTGATGCCTTCCTGGAAAACCCGACCATTGAGGGTTTGGCCAGGACCATTGACAAGGACGGCGGCCAGGCCGATCATACTGATGAACGCGCGCAAGCAGAGGCCGATGCCGTACTCGATGCCAGTATCCGTCCAGCCTGGAGCGCTCCGGCTGAGGCAGAAGGTAATGCCATACTGCTGACCGGCTCAACCGGTTTTCTCGGTGCCCATCTGCTGGCTGAGCTGCTGGAGAAGACTGACCGTCCGGTCTATTGCCTGATCCGTCCCCATGATAATGAGTCACTGCATGAGCATCAGCATGCCGCCCTGCAACGGCTCGCACTGAATCGAGCACTGGACGCAGCAGATCGGATTCGTCCTATCGCCGGAGATCTGGCCGAGCATGGCTTGGGCCTGAGTTCACTGGATCATCAGCGCATTCAGGACTATTGCTCGCACATCATCCATTGCGGGGCCTATGTCCACCACATCTATCCTTACACCCAACTCAAGACCTCGAACAGTCTCAGCACCCTTGAGTTGATTAAGCTGGCATTCCGTGGACGTCCGAAAAAGCTCTCCTTTATCTCGACGGCCAGCGCTGTCACCGAGTGCGATGCCCAGGGGGGTGGGTATGAGGGTCGGGTTGGAGAGCATCCGGCATCATTTTTTGGCGGTTATGCCTTGTCAAAATGGGTTTCTGAACGGTTAATGGCACAGGCTTTTGAACGCGGAATGAGTGGCCTGGTCCTGCGTCCGGGCAATATATTTGCTAACAGTGAGACCGGGATCTCAAGTTCGGTGGCGACCAATTTTGCATTATTGATGATGCGCGCCTATCTGGACAGCGGTTTGGCACCAGATCTGGATCTGGTCTTCGAGGCCGTTCCGGTGAACCAACTCGCGGAGGCCATTGTGGCCTCGACCCTCGGCGACTGTGACCGTACGATGCTGAACCTCTCAAACCCGCAGGAAATCTCTTTGCAGGACTATGTGGCATTGCTCAGCGACCTGACCGGTACAAAGATAGAGATCGTTCCTTACGAGGACTGGAAACGGCGGGTGATCGACCCGCTTGGTGAGTCAAGCCCGTTGTATCCGCTGACGCTTTACTTTCAAGACCGCCCGAGTAAAGAAATTATGCACTTCGATACTGCGCTTGGACAGGCCGAACTTGCGCGTCATGGTATTGAGTATCCTGAGGGGTATCGTAAGCTGTTGGGCGATGCCTTTGATAAGACCCTGCGCTGTGCGCTCGGGATCGGCTGAAAAAACAGACCAGACAAGGGCTTAAAGTGCTGTCCCGACAAAGTAAGCGACCAGGACCAGGACACCGGAAAGGAGAACAAATCTGGCTGCAGGTCCGCGGTCAGCGCGGAAATCGACAATGTACAAGACGACCCCGGCCGGCACGATGAGCAGAAAGATGGCGCCGAGCGGGGCGACGAGATCGCCGAGGATGGCCATGACCGGTACGTTGGCAATGGCCAGCGGCCATAAGATGATAAAGGTCAGACCGTGCAGCAGATTCTCGTATCGGGCAACAGTCGTGTCGCCCTGATCCGCTCGCTGCCGACAGCTGACCAGCGACAGCAGCGACTCCCGATATCCTATGAAGATGCCGAGAAACGATGTCAGTAATGCAACTATGCTGATGGCCGGCCCAAGTTCACCGAGCCAAGTCCCTGTGTAGAGATTTCCGAGTAGCGCCAGTGCCGAGATATTCTCATGAGCGGCGGCCGAGAAGTTGGCTTTGGAAATGGTCAGCATGAATGAGGAGACGAAAAGCAAGAGGAAGAGCATCAGCGCCAGCGTCGCTGCACGAATAATCCGGTTTAATCTGGTCTGCCGTCTGAGTGGATCAGGGATGCGGCAGCGAAGGTCCCGGACCAGGCTCGACAAGGTCGGGAAAAACATGAACGACAGGGTCAGGAGGGGAAAGAGCAGTAGAAACTGCTTCAGTAGAATGAACGGGGTTGGAACGACCATGGCATCACAGGCGATCGACCCGCTCCAGTGCGGCACCAGGGCGACCGACACCAGGCACAGCAACATGATCAATAGCAGGCTCAAGCCGCCGAGGATGCGTATCAGCATCGGACGGGCAAATCGCACCAGCAGCATCAAGGTTGTCAGAATGCAAAAGCTGAGCCAGATCCGGTGTGGCATAGTGATAGCGAGCCATTGCTGATTGCTTAAGAAATCGCCAAGATCGTTGGTTAACGAAATCGAATACGCGATCAAGAGGATAAGCAACCAGCTGATGAACAGCAGGTGCAGCAGGACTGCCCCCCAGCGCGGCAGCCAGCGCCCGACGGCTGCAAAGAAATCAGCACCGTCGACGACGCGACTCGGAATCAACGCGTAGAGGCTGTGACCGAGATAGATGGTTGGATAGATCAGGAGGGACACCAGGAGCAGAACCCAGAATCCGCTCTGTCCGACTTGGATCGGCAGGAACAATATACCGGCACCCACGGCAGTGCCGAACAGTGCAAGCACCCAGGAGAAAGCATCGACAGGGAGTTCCGTGGCGACTGTAGCGGACGTATCAGGTGGCGATGTGGATAGCATTCAACCCCTCCAGAGAGCAGGAAATTGCTTTGAGTATGTTCAGGAGATTTCCAGATAAGATCAAATATAGCAGAAATTATGCATGAAACCTAATGACATAAGCAACGGATCTATTTATTGCAAAGAATGGCACGAGATGCAGTCCGTAAGGATTTTGAAAATCAGCTCCTTTTCTTTTTGTTTTGTAGATTTCAGCAAGATATAATTAAAATCATGAGATGATCAGGGCGTTGGTGATAGAGCTGGACCAGCCTCATGGCCGCCCCGGCCACAAAGAGGAGATAAACCTCCATGAAAGTCATCGCAGCGGTTAATGGTCTTGTCACTTCGGATATTGCGGCGTTTTATGCGCTACGTTACGCAGCTCTCTTTAGCTACACCCTGACCCTGCTCCATGTTGAAAATCCCGACGATAGCCGGGAAGAGGTGGAAACGAGCATGGCGGCCATTGAAGAGGCGGCCGAAGAGTATCAGGTTAAGATTGAACGGATCTTTTTGCATGGAGATCCGGCACCGGCCATTCAGGCCCATCTTCTCAAAACCAACGCCGACATCCTCTTCTGCAGCACCCGGATGCGTAAGCGCTTCTTTGAGAACTCGCTCAGCGACAAACTTAGCCGGCTGCATCTGCCGGTTGATCTGGCCATCGTCAGGGTGGCGCATGTGGGTGCTGCCGCACGCACCAAAAATATTCTCCTGCCCATCCGCGAAGATCGCCTCTCCGTTAAAAAGTTCATGTTTGTAAGCTCCATTGCCAAAGCTTTTGGGGCAGCTACGGAGATCTACAGCATCACCCTGGCAGGAAACCGACGTCTGGCAGACCTGGACATCGGCCGTACCAAGGCACTTTTCCAGAAAACCAACGAACGGCTCAGCCACTATGCCAAAGGTTTCACGCTTCTGGGCATCCCCTTGCGGATCAAACATGCCCTGGCTGAAAATGAAGTCGATCAAATCCTGCACCATCTGGCGCGCTCTGAGTTCCAGCTGATGATCATCGGCGGCAGAAGATTGTCGCTCTTCTCCCGGTTTATCAAGGAAAATCCCATTGCCCGCCTCTTCCGTTATACGCTGGTGAACACCATTGCCTTTTATGCCCGGGAAGAAGAGTGATGCAACTTTTCGCGCTGGAAAAGAAAGCACTGCTTCACCAGCTGAAGAGCTCGGAAAACGGTCTTTCCTCCGCCCTGGTCGCCAGGCGTCTGCGTGAATTCGGTCCCAATGTTCTGGAACGGGCTGCGGAAAAAAATTATTTCCTCGCCTACTGCGGCCAATACACCCAGTTCTTTGCCATTCTCCTTGAGGTGGCCGCCCTGCTTTCTTTTATCGCCAATGCCTATCTTCCCGGCCAGGGGAGTGACATGCTTGGCTATGCCATCCTTGGAGCGGTAATCATCAACGCCACCTTTACCTTCTGGCAGGAGTATCGCGTGGACAAAGCCATGGAGGCCCTTCTTAAGTTGATTCCCACTCTGGTCTCGGTAAAGCGTCACGGAGAAGTGCTGCAAATTCAGGCGGAGGAGTTGGTGCCGGGGGACATCATGCTCTTGGAAGAAGGCGATAAGGTAGCGGCGGACGGTATTCTTCTGGCCGCCAA
The DNA here is from genome assembly GCA_028697885.1 of Desulfocapsaceae bacterium. Lineage (GTDB taxonomy): Bacteria > Desulfobacterota > Desulfobulbia > Desulfobulbales > Desulfocapsaceae > UBA2270. The sequence continues at coordinate 40,468 of JAQVER010000010.1, read as the reverse complement.
TTCCCTGTACCTGAATCTTGCCTCTCTGAATGGGGAGTCAGCACCTGCTTTCCGTACAACCGAGCCGAGCAAGGCGAGCCGTCCTCTGGAGGCCAAGAATATGATCTTTGCCGGTACCACTGTGGTCTCCGGTAGCGGGGTAGCGGTGGCAAGTGCCACGGGCAATGCCACGGAGTTCGGCAAGATTGCCAGCCTCACCAAGAACGTGCGTGCCACCCTTACTCCCATGCAGCGCGAAATTATCCATATTACCCGGATACTGACAGTGATCGCTGTGCTCATGGGCTGCGTCTTCTTTGTCTTAGGCTTTTTCTCGGGCAAGGGTATCCTTATGGCCTCCATCTTTGCTCTTTCCCTTATCGTCGCCAATGTCCCTGAGGGGCTGCTGCCCACTATTACCCTCTCTCTCTCCCTGGCCAGTCAGCGCATGGCCCGGCGGAATGCCCTGATCAAGAATCTCGATTCGGTGGAGACCCTGGGGCGTGCCACGGTGATCTGTACCGACAAGACCGGAACCCTGACTAGAAACGAGATGACCCTCAAGCTGATCTGGCTTGCCGGCGGCGAGGAGGTCAATATCTCCGGAGAAGGATATCGTGAGCCGGGAGAATTCTCATTTGATCAGCAGAATGAAAGCACGGAGTCCCGCCTTGTCGCCCTGCTTACCGCTGGCCTCCTCAACTGCCGGGCCACTATTGACGAAGTGTGCCTGCGCGGGGATCCGACTGAGTTGGCTATTGTTTCGGCTGCGCGGAAAAAAGGGGTTGGCGTCCCGGAGGAGATGAAAAAGGTGCAGGAGTTCATCTTCACCAGCGACCGCAAGATGATGTCCAGTCTTTACCAGGAGGGGGACAAATCCCTGCTCTTTGCCAAGGGCGCAGTCGAGGTGTTGTTGCCTAAATGTACAACCTTCCTGGCTGCGGATGGCTCAGAGCAGCCTCTGAGTGAAAGCAAGCGCCAGGAAGCCCTGGCCCGGGCCAGCATTTTCGAAAACCAGGCATTCCGCGTCCTGCTCATTGCCCGTGGCCAAAAGCAAGAGGAGGATCTGACCCTGATGGGGATTGTTGCCATTATGGACCTGCCCCGCAGTGAAGTGTATGAGGCCATGACAACCTGCAAGGCCGCCGGCATCCGCACCATGATGATCACCGGCGACAACCCGCGTACCGCCGCGGCCATTGCTCGGCAGATCGGCATGGATTTCGACCGGGTTATCACCGGCCTGGAATTGGAGGGGGTGCGTGACGAAGAGCTGGAGCAGATGCTTGTCGCCGAAACCGTGCTCTTTGCCAGAATGGCCAGCAATCAGAAGTTGCGGATTGCCACGGCTCTGCAGAATAATGGCGAGGTGGTGGCCATGACCGGCGACGGAGTTAATGATGCCCCGGCCCTGAAAAAAGCGGATCTCGGTATCGCCATGGGCCTTTCCGGGACCGAGGTGGCCAAGGAGGCGGCCGACATGGTGCTTCTGGATGACAATTTTTCCTCCATCGTCATTGCCATTGAGGAGGGGCGTACCGTCTATTTCAATATCAAGAAATTTGTCACCTACATCCTCTCCTCCAATGTGCCGGAGATCGTTCCCTATATCCTGCAGTTTTTCCTGATGATCCCTCTGCCCCTTTCGGTGATCCAGATCCTTTCCATCGATCTGGGTACGGACATGCTGCCGGGACTGGCTTTGGGCAGCGAGAAGCCCGAAAAGAATATCATGAACCGGCCTCCGGTGAGCCGGGACGAAAAGATCCTTGATTGGGAGGTATTTAAGCGCGGCTACTTTTTCTTAGGCATCATTGAGGCCTCGTCCGCTATGGTTGCCTTCCTCTCTTTCCTGCTTCTGCATGGCTGGCAGTACGGCACTGCCGATCTTGCCGATCCCTTCCTGCATCGGCAGGCTATGACCATGACTTTGCTCGGTGCTGTATCCTGTCAGCTCCTCAATGCCTGGACGATGCGCAGTTGGGAGTTTTCTGCTTTCAGTCTGGGATTCCTCTCCAACCGCCTGATGCTGCTGGCCATGGCTGTCGAATTAGTCTGGGTCTGGGCTCTTCTCAATGTGGCAGCGGTGCAGAAGGTGTTCAATACCGCTCATGTTCCGTTCGGCGACCTCTGGATCTTGCTTCCTTTTCCCGTAATCCTTTTTCTCAGTCATGAAGGGTATAAATGGCTGGGACGCCGTGGAGGTACAGAGTGATATTGGTAACTTTTTAGGGGGTTAGCAAGGAGGTCGGACTTCAATCCGACAATGAGGGTGGCGGCAAATCTTGCTTTCGGGTTGAAACCCGACCTGCCGATTGATAACCGGAGCCCAATATTCCTCTGCAACTCGGCAAGGCTGGAGTCCTGTCTTTGCTGCAATGAAGGGATATTGCGCTACGTGGGATATGTGGGGGGAGATTCGCAATATATGGAATCAGCTTATATTTACGTCGTTCAGTTTTTTAGTGTGAAATAGATTGGGCCTGAATTTTGGCGGTCTTGCCATTTTCCAGAAACCGGGAGTGAGCAGAACAGCGACGGTATAGAGTTCCAGGCGTCCGGCCAGCATGCAGAAGATGAGCACGATCTTGGCAAGTCCCGGCAGGTGGCCGAAATTCTGGGTTGGTCCCACCAGTTGCAGGCCGGGGCCGACGTTGTTGAGGGTGGCAACCACAGCTGTGGTTCCGGTCACAATGTCCACTCCCGTGGCGGTGACCATGAGGGCGGCGAACATAAAAAAGGCAATGTACAGGGCCAGGAAACCAAGAATGCCGATCAGGACTTCCTGGGGAACCTTGACTGCACCCAGCTTGATGGTCCCTACCTGGCGTGGATGGACCAGCCGGTGCAGTTGCAGGTGGGCATATTTGAAAAAAAGGAGAACTCGGACCACCTTGATCCCGCCGCTGGTAGATCCGGAGCAGCCGCCGATGAACATGAGGGCAACGAGCATGACCTTGCATACGGGGGGCCAGAGTTCAAAATCGGCCGTGCCGAAACCGGTGGTGGTGATAATGGAAACGACCTGGAACAGGACGTCGCGCAGGTTGCGGCCAAAGGAGGTGACCGTCCCGCTGAAAAAATTGGCGACCATGATCAGGATGGTTGAGCCGATGATCAGCCCCAGGTAGAGGCGAAATTCCTCATTCTGCCAGAAGGCGTTCAGCCGACCCCGCAGAAAGTGAAAATGGAGGGAAAAATTGACTCCGGCCAGAAACATGAAGAAAATGACAACCCCCTCTACATAGGCGGAATTGTAAGCAGCAATGGAAAGCGAGTGGTTGGAAAAGCCGCCGGTGGCAAGCGTGGCAAAGGAGTGGCACATGGCATCGAAAAAATCTACGCCTCCCAGCATGAGCAGAACGATTTCGACAACGGTCAGCAGGACATAGACGGACCAGAGAATACGGGCCGTATCCTGGATGCGGGGTGCCAGACGATCCTTGGTGGGCCCTGGCATCTCGGCCTGAAAAAGCTGCATGCCGCCGATGCCGAGGAGCGGCAGGATGGCCAGGGTGAGGACGATGATCCCCATTCCCCCGAGCCAGTGGGTCAGGGCCCGCCAGAAGAGAACGGAATGGGGAAGAATCTCGATGGTGCTGAGAATAGTGGAGCCGGTGGTGGTGAAACCGGACATGGATTCAAAGTAACAGTCAATGAAGGACGGGATCTTGCCGGAGAAAAAATAGGGAAGGGCTCCGAGAAAGGCAAGGCCCACCCAGCTAAGGACGACAATAGCAAAGCCATCCTTGTAGCCCAGCTCCTTTTCCGGCAGAAAGAGAAAGACCAGTGCTCCGCCGCAGACCCCGCCCACCAGGGATGAAAGCAGAAAGGCTGTGGCCATCTGGTCATTATAGTAGAAGGAGAAGGGAATGGGAGTGAGGAGGAAGAGTGAAAGGACAAGAAGGAGTTTGCCCAGAAGATTAAGAACGCCGCCGCTGCGCATTAATCAGCCCTCGTCGCTCAGAAATCTTTCAAGATCGGCAGCGGCTTTTTTGGTGAAAAAGATCACCAGATTATCTCCGATCTCAATAATGGTTTCACCGGAAGGGAGCAATACCTGCTGATCGCGGACAATGGCGCCGACGATTGAACCTTTGGGGAAGTGAAGTTCTTTGAGGTGGACACTGTTAAATTTTTCCCGGGCCGGGACCCGCATCTCCATGGCCTCGGCATCACTGTCCATAATGGTGGCCACCGCTCCGACCACACCGCGCCGAACGTAACGGAGAATCATGCTGGCTGCAACCTGGCGCGCACTGAGGGCCACATCGATACCAAGGTTGCCGAGCAGGGGGACAAAATCGTGGCGGGTGATTTTGGTGATGCATTTCTTGGTCCCGTGGTGTTTGGCCAGCAGGGAGGAGAGGATATTGGTGGTATCGCTTTCGGTCAGGCTGATCACCAGGTCGGCACGATCAATCCCCTCTTCCAGGAGCTCATGGGCCTCAAGGCCGTCGCAGTTGAGGACCATCGTCTGGTTCAGGTTTTCGGAGAGGAATTCGCAGCGCTCTTTTTTGCTCTCGACGATGGTTACATCAATATTCATTTCTTCCAGGCTGCGGGCAACCATGTAGCCGATGCTGCCGCCGCCGATAATGAAGACTTTTTCGGGGCGCTTGGAGCTCAGGGCAAAAAGTTGTTCCAGGGCAGTGATATCATTGCGGCGGACCGTGACGTAGATCTTGTCTCCGGCCAGGATCTGATCTTCGCCCCGGGGAATGATGGTTTGTCCCTCCCGGATGATGGCGGTAATGATAAAGCGGTGCGAACCATGCAGTTTCTGGATCTGGAAGAGGCTCAGGCCGACCCGGGGATTATCTGCGTGAATTTTATAGCCGAGAAGGATGAGTTGGCCATTGGCAAATTCGGCCATATGAAAGGCTGCCGATACGCGGCAGAGGCCGAGGATCTCCTCGGTCAGAGCCCAATCTGGACTGATGATCAGGTCAATACCCAAGTCGTTTTTCTCGTGGAATAAGCCACCTTCCAGAAAGTCCTCATTTTTGACCCTGGCAACCCGGGTCGTCACCTCATAGGGACGGGACATGATGCAGGAGATGAGATTGACTTCGTCGCTGTCGGTGACGGCGATGAAGAGATCGGTTTTGGCGATTCCGGCCTCGGCGAGAATCCGGGCGGAAGCACCGCTGCCGTGGACCGTCATGATATTCAGATCCCGTTCAATGCGCTGCAGTTTTGCCTTGTCGCAATCGATCAAGACGACTTCCTGACCTTCCTGGGAAAAGCGTTCGCAGAGATAGAAACCGACCTGTCCGGCTCCGACGATTATTATGCGCACAGTGGACCCTTTTTTGAGATACAGTACAGATTGAGTGGCCGTCAACACCACACAGCCCTGTACTGTGCTAATAAAGTAAGATATTATAATATGTTATGGGTAGTTGTCTCTGCTATCATACACCAGAAATGAGAACGGGGGAAGTCCTTTGCCGAGAAATGCAGTACTTCCTTGGGATCCATGCTCGTTGGGAGGCTGCTTCCTTAGACTGCTATCTGCAATCTTTGGCCTGGCCATGCTGAAATTCATTTTCTTACCAGCCCATTGCTTTTGACATTCGTTCTCTTCCTGTCATATACTTTTATAAAAGAGCCTGGAGATCAAGGTTTGCCTTTACCGCCTTGTGTTCTCCTGGACGAATCCTTTTTACTGACAGGAGAAAGGGATGCTGACCATAGGCAGGACATGGGTTCGTGATCTGAAGTTTGGCAGAGAATGGTCTCTTCGCGACCACATCCTGACCATAGAAAAAAATGGCCTGCGCACATTTCTTCTGGGACGTGACAGCAGGATAGAAAAACTTGTCATTTCCCTGGCAAGGCCTGGAGAATCTGTACGGATACTCTGTGTTAAAGATGTCATCCAACCCTGGTCGAAAGCCAAGGGGAAACCAGCAGGTGCAGGGCTGCGGCAGGTGTTGAGCAATGTCACCGTTGTCACCTGCGGTAAAATCGTCGGCTTCCAGGAGGGCATTATCGACATGAGTGGTGCCGGGGCCTCCTATTCTCCATTTGCCGAGACATTCAACCTGGTTCTCGAGATTGGGGTCAGCAAAAAACTGACCGCTCAGGAGCATGAGGAGTGTGTCAGAGAGAGCGGACTTGCGGCTGCGGAATTTCTGGGGAAGGCGGTCCTCTGTCAACCGCCCGACAAAGAAGAAAGCTTTGCCCCTCTTGCAAGCCCTGTTGATCCCCTTCTCCCCCGCATTGCCTATGTCTACCCCCTTTTGACGCAAGGGCTCCTGCACGATTCCTACCTCTGGGGGAAAAATGCCAGAAACGGCCTGCCCCAGTATATTGAGCCCCATCTTCTTCTCGACGGGGCGATCACCTCGGGTAACTGTGTCTCGGCCTGCGATAAAAATACCACCTGGCACCATCAGAACAATCCGATCATCCTTGAGCTTTTCCGCCGCCATGGCAGGGATCTGAATTTTGTGGGTGTGCTCCTCACCTGCGAACCGGTGAGGCTTGCCCAGAAAGAAGAGGCCGTCGCCAAGGTTATTGAGATAGCAGGCAATCTGCATCTCCAGGGAATCATCCTCTCGAAGGAAGGTTTCGGCAATCCTGATGCTGATCAGATGATGCTTATCAGAAAATTTACAGAGATGGGGGTCAAGACCGTGGCCATCAGTGATGAATTTGCGGGTGCGGATGGTTGTTCACAATCTCTGGCAGACACCACTGTCGAGGCAGATGCGATTGTCTCGGTGGGGAACGCCAACGAACGATTGCTGCTCCCTCCCCAGACTGTCATCTTCGGGCCGGTCTCTGACCTCAGCCGGCTGGCTGGAGCCTACCCCCAAAGTCTCCATGCTGACGGCAGTCTTGAAATTGAATTACAGGGGATCATCGGCGCCACCAATGAACTCGGTGCCCAGACGCTTAGCTGCAGGGAAATATGACTATGAAATCTCCGTATCGGATCATTTATTGTCTCAATCAGTTTTTTGGCGGCCTGGGAGGCGAGGACAAGGCCGATCACCCTCCCTGCATCTTCGATGGCCCCAAGGGGCCCGCCATTCTGCTGCAACAGCGCTTTCCCGAAGTGCAGGTGGTCAAGACCGTTGTCTTCGGGGACAACTATATTGCCGGGAAGACCGATGTTGCGGTGGCCGAAGTTCTTGCCCTGTTGAGGAACAGCATTGACTTTAGCGGAGCTGACGCCCCTCATCTCCTGCTGGCGGGTCCTGCATTTTTGGCAGGACGTTACGGTATTGGCTGTGCTGCCATTTGCAAGGCGGTGCAGGAGGAGTTTGGTCTTCCTGCTGTTACCGCCATGCATCCGGACAATCCAGCGGTGGCTGAGTACCGGAAAGAGGTCTTGATTGGAGTGGCCGATAAGGACGTCATGGGCATGGAGGAGGGATTGGACAGGATGTTGGCCCTGGGCAAGAAGCTTATCCATCATCTGCCCTTGGTTCCGGAAGAGGACAACTATATCCTCCAGGGTAGACGGCAGAACTATTTTACCCAAAAAAGCGGGGCGGAACGGGCCGTGGAGATGCTGCTGCGCAAGATTGCAGGTCTGCCTTATCGCACCGAATATGTGATGCCTAGCTTTGACCGGGTCCCTCCGGCAGCACCCCTTAGCGATCTGAGCCGGGCCAGGATCGCCCTTGTCACCTCCGGCGGCATCGTCCCCCGGGGCAATCCCGACAGAATTGAATCGGCAAGTGCCAGCCGCTTTGGCACCTATTCCATCAAAGACGTTGCTGCCCTGAGTTCGGAAGGCTATCAATCCATCCATGGCGGTTACGATCCCACCTACGCCAATCAGGATCCCAATCGGGTGTTGCCCCTGGATGTGATTCACGAATTGTTGACGGAAAAAGTCTTTGGGAGCCTGCATCCTTACTACTATGCCACAGTGGGAAACGCCACTTCTGTGGCGCGGGCCAGGGATTTTGGACGTGACATCGGGCAAAGACTGGTCGCTGACGGGGTGCAGGGAGTGATTCTGACCTCCACCTGAGGCACCTGCACTCGTTGCGGGGCAACGATCGCTAAGGAGATTGAACGAATGGGCCTGCCGGTGGCGCATGCCTGCTCTATTGTCCCTATTTCAAAAACCGTAGGAGCAAATCGCATTATTCCAACCGTGGCCATTCCCCATCCTTTCGGAGATCCGCTGAAAAGCAGGGAAGAAGAGAAAGTACTGCGCCGGGAACTAGTCCTGAAAGCATTGCAGGCACTGACCACCCCGATCAGCGAACAGACCGTATTCAGCTAGAGAGCCCCCCACAGATATAGGTTGGGTGGGATTGCAGGCGTGTTATTGTCTGCTCTCTTCCATGATCCGCAGGATCTCCTGCCGACTCTCCTCGTCGATCTCCAATTCAGCGAGTCCCATTTCCCGCGTCCATACTGCCTCCGGGATATATTCCTGGAGTTCCAGAATGTGATAACTCTGCAAACCCAGGGCGATACCTGCCAGCGGTCCGGCAAAACTCGGATCACCGCTGCGAAAAGTGCGGCTCATTATTTTCAGGGTGGATGGCTGATTGATTCCGAAGACCACCAGCAGCTCCTCCCTGCCATATTTTTCTGCCAGGGCTTTTACTTCTTCCTGAACCGTAAGACCTACGGCTCCGGCTGCGGTTCAGACGAAACAGGCGGTACTCTCGTACACGATCTCGGCCCCGGCTGCCTGCAGACAGGTGCTGACCGTATTGCCGGCAATGTCGTCCCGCTCTCCGAAAACGATGACCTTCTTGTGCTCGAGCATAACCGTTACTCCTTTTTTGTTGTGAGATGAGGATTACGCTCGAGGATGAAAGAAACTCCATCCAGGAGCCTGGTGCAGCGATTGAGAAAGAGACTGGCCCTGGCCAGGAACATGGCCCGTTCCATCTTTCCAGCCTCCATTGCCACCATGGCATGACCGATGTAAGGAACAGCGGAGGGGATGTGGCCCTGGGTGGGTGCAAAACCCGGCATGCCGATCTTTTTGATCCACTCCTTCATTTCCGCTTTGTCCAGATGTCCGGCCATCACGGCCGTGGCCGCAATCTTCCGGTAATTTTTTCCGGCAACATCTCCTGCGCCGGAAAATTCCATGATCTCCGGATTGTGCAGCTCCGGCGCGTACTTGTCGATCTGTCGGCAGTTCAGCCCTAGATTGTGCAGGGGGTGCAGAAGATAGTGCAGAAAGACCTGTTCATCGGTGGTGGAGGCGTTGATGGGAATAGCGCCTGTGGCCCCCTGGCCGATTCTGATCCAGGGGCTTTTCCGGTCGTCGGCGGTCACCAGAAAGGCCATGGAGGCGAGACAATCATCGAGGATGGGCATATTTTGGCCGAGAAAGGCCTGAAATTTCATCCCCAGTTTTGCCAGTGAGCCGCCACCGACCACTGCCACTCGGCGGTAGACCCCGGAGCTGACCAGGGCCGCGGCAGTGATCAAGGCACTGGCCGGGGCCGCACAGAAGTTTTTGATGTCCATGCCCGAGGCATTTGCGCAGCCGCACATTTCCCCCATGGCCTTGGCCATGCCTCCGCCCCCGCGTTGATAACGGTCGCCGCAGGCCTCCTCCCCGCAACTGATGATAAAGTCTATTTTCTCGGGCCCGATGGCCGCACGATGTAAAAGCCATTGCAGGGCCAGGGCTCCGGAGGCCTTGGAACAAAGATTCTCCAGCAGATTATGGGCGGAAAGATTTTCATCATCCCTGCCCTCTTCCCGTTTGTCGCCGTGAAAATAGCCATAGAGTATCTTACCGTTTTTGAGAGCCAGTCCGCTGCTGTCGACAGGGTCTGGACTTTCCGAGAGCAAGTGCTCTCCCTCCGTTGCCTGCAAAATGGTATCGCAAAAAAGAGGGTGCTGACTCAAGCGTCTCTGCAGGAGCGGAAGACGGGAGGGGATGACCTGAAAGAGCTGGGGGGTCAGGATGTCAGCTGCCTTGAGCAGGGCCAGAAAGCCTTCCTGGTCCAGGATCTCACCGAAGGGTTCCCGGCAGCTGTCCACAGGACTGGCAGAAGATTCCTGCCTGAACCAGGGCCTGGGGATATCTGCCAGCTCTTCCGGGCTGATCTTGCCGATAAAGGTCTGATTCGGCGGATAGGCAGCCGCCTCTTCATAGGAACGGAGAGCCGCTTGCAGCTTCTCGGGCAGATCTTGGGCCAGGACAGTCTCCCGCCGCGGTTTTGACCCGTAGCGGACCAGATCCGGCAGATGCATGAGGCAGTAGGAACAGCTTTGTATGACAGCGATCTTTTCCATATTTTATTTTCTCCTTAATAGATGAAGATTGCAAATACTTATTTTCCATTGTCGTCTTCGCTTTGATAGGGCACAGGTGGAAAAAAGTGGACACCTCTGGGCCGATTTCTTAAGTTGAAAACAAAGGTTTTCTGCAGTATGGAAAGGAATGTCAACGGGAACTGCGTGTAAGAGTTTCTGAAAAGACAGGTACTGAAGGGGAATCGGGGAACAAATGAACAATTACTCTCGTGCCATGGTGACAAAAAACCCATGGAGCTAAAATATCTTTCCCGCGCATCATTGCAGCGGGTGGGAGTTGAGGGCCTGTTAGTGGTGCTTTCCTCTGTCCCCTTTATGCTTGCCGCCATGATAGGCGACACTGCTACTCCGCCACGCTGGCGGCTGGCGGCGGCAGGTGTTGCTTCCATCTCCTGTCTGGCCGCGGCATTTCTCCTCCTGCGCCGTCCGCAACTGGGGCGTCTCTTTGGTGGCTTGGCCCTGGCTTCCAGTACAATTGTGATCATTCCATTTTTTGAGAGTAATCCCATTACGGTGCTTCTGGGCGCGGTGATGCTTATCGGCGCCGGCTACGCCTTGGCGGATTTTCGGCCCTGCGCGGATGGGATGCAGCGCGGTAGTCCTGTTGATCGCTGTCTGCAGCGGGCACGCTGGGCGGCCATGACCATGGCTGGACTTGTCCTGGCGGTGGTCATTGTGGACAGGGGCAGTCATGCCCTGGTGAATACGGCGCTTATGGTCTCTGTCGGGGTGACGATGATCCTGGTGATGCATTGGATCTGGCGACGCTTTGCGCCTGTGCCTGCAGTGGCCTTGATCATGGTGAACCTGGCTGCGATTTGTGCCGTGATCTTTTCTTTCTTGCATGGCTATTTCCGGCTGACGGCATTGATGGTCGGCATCCTGGTCTTCCTTGTCTTGCCGGATTCAACGCAGGAACAGGGGCGGGAGGATCGCTGGTGGAAGATCCTGCTCAGTCATCCGGCTCGCGTTCTGCTCACTACCTTTCTTGCCCTGTGCAGTCTGGGAACATTTTTGCTGCTGCTGCCCGGTGCCAGCCATGTGGAAGGCATTGCCTTTGTGGATGCTGCCTTTACCTCGGTGAGTGCGGTCTGTGTAACCGGCCTGACGGTGCTGGATACTCCCCATGATTTTACTCTGTTCGGGCAGGGATTGATTCTGCTGCTCATTCAACTGGGCGGGCTCGGTATCATGTCGATTACCACTGTGGGCATGCATGCCCTGGGGCGGCGAATGAGTCTGCGTCATGAGCGTCTACTGACCTCAATGACGGATACGGACCACCAGGATCTGGTGCTTTCCCTTGTCACCATCCTCCGCTTCACCGTTATTGCTGAGGGATTGGGGGGATTGGCCCTGGCTGGATTATTTTATGTCTCTGGTGACAATTGGGGTCAAGCAGTCTGGCGCGGCCTGTTTACGGCCATTTCTGCCTTTTGTAATGCCGGTTTTGCCCTGCAGAGTAATAACCTGATCCCCTATCAGGGAAATCCGTTTATTCTCCATGTTGTTGCCGTATTAATCGTTTTTGGCGGCCTGGCGCCTGCGACCAGCCTGCTGGTTCCGCGCTGGCTGGCGGGGCGACCTGTTGCGGTCGGCGCGCGTCTGGTTCTGGTAACAACCGCTGTCCTGTTAATCAGCGGAGCCTTATTCTTTCTTGCCTTTGAATGGCACGGCGCCTTGTCCGGTCTGACGGTGGCCGATAAGATTCACAATGCCTGGTTTCAGTCGGTGACGCTGCGGACCGCCGGCTTTAATTCCGTTGATCTTGCCGGAGTGATGAACCCTTCCTGCCTGATCATGATCTGCCTCATGTTTATTGGCGGCAGTCCCGGCGGTACCGCCGGCGGCGTAAAGACCACAACCATCGCTCTTCTGGTCATGACCTTCTGGGCAAGTGTTACCGGTCGTTCCGAGGTTATTGTCCAGAATCGGAGAATCCCGCCTGCCACGGTTAATCGTGCCATAACCATTGTCAGCTCGGGTGCTCTCCTCTGGCTTGTCATGGTCCTGATGCTGGAGATGACCCAACAGATTCCGGCACGCGAACTCCTCTTCGAGGTAACCTCGGCGCTGGGGACGGTTGGGCTTTCTCTGGGAGCCACCAACCACCTTGATGGTATCGGCAAAATTATTGTGATGATTGCCATGTTTGCGGGGCGTATCGGGCCCATGACCTTGTTCATGCTTTTGAGTGAAGATCGGTCGGTGCCGGTTACCCGCTGTCTGGATGCGAAAATTTCGTTAACATAAGGGTCGGTAACGAAATAGATTGAAAATGTAATGGGATTCGTAACGGTCCCTAACCTACCTGAAGGAGGCTGCAACTGTGGCTCAACAAATATTGATTGTCGGACTTGGTCAGTTTGGCATGTCTCTGGCTCATACCCTGTCGGACAAGGGGGCTGAGGTCCTGGCCGTTGATCGGCGGCAAGATCTGGTTGAAGAGGCCTCGTCCTTTGTCACTGAGGCCATGGTCATGGATGCCTCCGATGAGACGGAACTGGCCCGTCTCCAGCCGGGGAAACGGGATGCGGCGGTATGCGCTATCGGTGATGATTCAAAAGAAGCTTCTATTATCTGTACGGCATTGTTGCGACAGATGGGGGCGCCGTGGGTTATTGCCCGGGCCAATGATGCCATGCATCAGCGTATCCTGCATCTGGTGGGGGCGCATCAGGTGGTGAATCCGGAACAGGAGTTTGCCAAGCGTTTTGCCAATCGTTTGATCTATCGGCATGTGGTGACCGATATGCCCTTTGGAGATGACCTGCATCTGACCGAGATCAAGGTTCTGCCCGCCATGATCGGTAAGACCTTGATCGAACTGGAATTGCCCAAGCGATTTGGGGTGATGGTGGTTGCGATCAGGCGGGGTTCACCTGGCCGGATTATGCAGCCCACGCCGAATTCCCCGCTGCAGGAAGGTGACAATCTGGTTATCGTCTCCAATGAGGCGGCAATTCCAAAATTGACAGAGGAGTTTTAAGATGCGGCTGGCACAAGCTGTTCGGGTGGGAGCCTGGCTGCTGGTAGGCTTGAACCTGCTCATGGCCCTTGGCGCTATCTGGATTCTCATGCGTATGGCTCCGGCAATGGCCGGTATTATCGAACGGAACGATCGTTCCCTTTATGCCTGCGAGGAGATGCTTGCCGCGCTTGTCCTGGTCGGTGATGATATGACCCCTGATGAAGAGCAGCATCTCCGTCGTTTCGAGGTGGCGTTGAAACGGGCTCAAGAGAATGTGACTGAAAAAGGGGAATCGGCAGTTTTGAAGCTGATTGCCGCCAATTCATCGGCGGCCTTTGCCGGCAATCTTTCTGCCCGCCAGCAAATGGTGTCGGCCATTGTTCGGCTTGGTGATATCAATCGTGAGGCGATGAGTCAGGCGGATAAGCGTGTCAGGCAATTTGGTGAGGCCGGGATCTGGGGCGTTGTCTTTATGGCGATCTCTGTCTTTGGTGCTGGTCTGCTTTTTACCCGCAGCCTGTTGCGACGGGTGGTGACACCGATGGTTGAGCTCCATGCCGTTATTACCGCCCATCGTAATGGAGAGACCAGACGCCGTTGTTCAGGGGTTGATATGCCTCAAGAGGTCCGGTCGGTCTTTCACGGAATCAACGAGATCCTTGATCAGGGACAGGCCCAGGATTTATTGAAACGGGATTTTACAGGGAATTGGCGTCAGGATTCGTCGGATGTTGAGAAGTGAAATTTCGGGATGGCAACGAAGGAGAAGCAATACAGGCCGGAATGTATATTCTAGTTAAGCATCTTAGGAGATCGGGTTGGTCCCAAAAAGGCTGTTGCAGTTGATGAGCTCTCCGTCCTTTTTGCCCGGAACCGGAATCGGACCCATGTGGTGGTCTTATTTTTGAGTACCCCCAAGGAAATTTGATCGGAAAAACAGGTGGGTGGGGGTCTATGTTATGTTGAGAAGTTGGTCGCTTTTATAAACCTCACTTTTCTTCTCGCCTTAACTTGTCAAATGGGGAGCCTGATCCTCATTTGCATTCTGTAATGTTGATTATAAGCAACTGCCATTGAGCGAAGTGCCAGAACCGTTGTCGCTGGCAACGCACCAGAATCCTGTACCAGCGACACTACCAATGATCGTGGACTGAGTAATCGATGCGCTAGAGGTACTATTGTAGATACCGAAACCGCTATCAACGCTAAGCGTACTGCGTCGAATCGTCACTTGGGTGGAGTTGTAGTTGCGTACGCCATTGTTATTGGTTCCAGCTGATGCGGTAGCGCTCACCTCGGTCATGGTCGGTGAGGAGTAGTTGTAGTTATAGATGCCAAAGCTATTTGCTCCCCCCGATGCTATAGCGTTTACCTCGGTCAGCGTTGGTGAGGAGTGGAAGTAGTTGTATATGCCCCAGTTATTTGTTCCTGTTACCCCCAACGCAGTAGCACACATGTGAGTCATCGATGGCGAGGAGGAGTTGTTGTATACCCCCCAGTTATACTCGGTTCCTCCCGACGCGGTAACGCTTACATCTTTTATTCTGGCTGTGTTGTCCAGTCCTGTGGTGTAAATGCCGAACGAATATTTATTACTACCAATGTTACTGATACTGAGATTGGACAAGGTGGCATTATTGGCCGCTTTGACGATCGCTGAATATTCATTGCTACTCAAGCTGGATATACTGCCGGTCAGCAGGGTGACACTTTCACCACTGCCGCTGATATCAACGTATGGTTTCATTACCAGAGCCTTTGTCAGCGTATACTGCCCTGGAGCGATAAGGATGAGGTAGGGGTTGGTGGCACTGGCGTCGGTAATCGAACTGATCGCTGCGACGGGGTCAGTAAACTTACCGTTGGCCTTGGCCACCGTGACGACATTTTGCAGGGTCTTGGCCCCTCCCATCGGGATAATTACCACCTTGTCGGCCGCCTGGGCGCCTGACGATATCCAAGTACACAAAAGTCCAGTTAACAGCACCATCATTGTGTAAAGGGTTGTTCTTTTCATGGTCATTCCTCCGAGGGTAACGAGTTGGATAATGTCAAGAACGTCGGTTTTTCGAGGGGGCAGATCAGATGAGCTTTCTTTGATGTTTGTTGACGTCTTATTGTTTAAGCGATTCCTGCAGATATTACCGGTTCAACTTAGAATAGTGCTTGGGTTATTTACGCACAAATGTTTCGCAGAAGTTGGGTGGACAGATGTATAATTGGAGCAATAAAAAATTTTATCAAATCCTTTTTCAAAAGTCCAAAGATTATTATTTGGTGTTTTTGTGGAGTGGTTTTGATACAAATTGACTCCAGGAAATCTGCCAGTCAGTTCTTGAAACTGTGAATGGGCGCTGGCATCCTGCCGCCCCAGGCAATGAAGCGGCTGGACTTGCCGACATTGCGCACCGGCATGATCGGGCTGGCCCCGAAGAGCCCGCCAAAACTGACAACCTCTCCGGCCTCTTTGCCGGGAACCGGAATCAGACGGACGGCGGTGGTCTTGTTGTTGATCATCCCCAAGGCCATCTCATCGGCAATGATTGCCGAGATGGT
Source organism: Desulfocapsaceae bacterium (assembly GCA_028697885.1). Classification (GTDB taxonomy): domain Bacteria; phylum Desulfobacterota; class Desulfobulbia; order Desulfobulbales; family Desulfocapsaceae; genus UBA2270. Next base: position 24,699 of record JAQVER010000010.1, on the reverse strand, counting down.
GGAGGCATCCACCGAGCCAGGAATGGGGATCATGTCGAGGCCCACCGAACAGACGCAGGTCATGGCCTCCAATTTTTCCAGACAGAGGGCGCCGCTGCCCACCGCTGCGGCCAGCACCTCGTCTTCCATCACCGGGATAAAGGCCCCGCTCAGTCCGCCCACGGCCTTGCTGGCAAAGATGCCGCCTTTTTTTACTGCGTCATTGAGCATGGCGAGGATGGCGGTGGATCCGGGGGCGCCTACCACATCCACACCCAGAATCTCCAGGATCTCACCGACACTGTCACCGACGGTCGGGGTCGGGGCCAGAGAGAGATCCACCACTCCGAACTCAATCCCCAGCTCCTCTGAAACCTTGCGGCCGATCAACTCCCCGCAGCGGGTCACCCGGAAGGTGGTCTGCTTGATCTCTTCGGCAATATCATCCAGTCCCAGATTCTCCCGGCCCTTGGTGTTGATCAGCCGGTCGAGGGCCCGGGCAATAACTCCCGGCCCGCTGACCCCGACGTTGAGCACCAGATCCGCCTCTTCCAGTCCATGAATGGCACCGGCCATGAAGGGGTTATCCCCCGGCTGATTGCAAAAGACGACAAACTTGGCTGCACCGAAACCATTCTGCTCCCGGGTGATCTCGGCCAGATCCTTCACCGTCTGGCCGATCAGGGCCAGGGCGTCCATATTGATCCCCTTCTGGCTGCTGGCAATATTGATGGAGGCACAAAGCTTGGTCGTCCGGGCCAGGGCCTCGGGGATGGAGGCGATATATTCCCGATCGGTGGCCGTCATTCCTTTCTCCACCTGGGCCGAGAAGCCGCCGAGAATATCGACGCCAGCGGCGGTAGCGGCACGATCAAGAGCCAGTGCCAGCTCCACGAATCCATGGCGGTCAAACCCGGCCCCGACAAAGGCAATAGGGGTGACTGATATCCGTTTATTGACCACCGGAATCCCATATTTCCGGCTTATCCGCTCACAGGTTGCCACAAAACGGGCGGCTGCTGTGCCTATTTTTTCTTCGACGCGGCGGCAGGTCTCGCTAACATCACCACCCCGGCAGTCGAGGAGATTAATGCCCATGGTGACGGCGCGTACATCAAGATTTTCCTTCTGGATCATCTCAACAGTGGCAAGAATATGGTCTGATCGTAACATATTGGTCTGGCTCCGGTTTTGACAGGGCGATAGGGGAAGTAAACAGATCGGCTGCGATAGTGTTTAAAAGAGTGTGATCTCGCTGGTGGCCTTGAAGATATCTTCATGCTGCAGCACAACCGTCAGGCCGGCGTTTTCGGCACAACTGGTAAGGCTGCTACGGATATCGTCAACGGATTCCACGGCGCTGAAGTCAAGCTGCAGGATCATGGTGTACTGATCGCCACTGAGGGTGGTGGCAAGATCAAGGATGTTGATGCCATGCTGATAACAGAAGAGACTGATCTGGTGTACCAGACCACTTTTATTCTTCCCCTGGGCGGTCAGTATGTAGGTCTCTGGCGATCTTTTGGCCTTGGCAATCGCCATGGGAATTTTCATCTCTTTGACCACCACCTCCAGTCTGGTTTCAGAAGGGATATGGGAAAAAGCGGCCACCACATCCTCGGGGGTCACCGAGTCCTCAAAGGTGGCAATGAGGATCATGGTAAAATAATCACAGAGTACGGACTGGTTCAGGTCCGCCAGATCCCCCTGCAGCTGATAAATGACCCCGGTGATATCGGAGACAATGCCGGGCCTGTCTTTCGACATGACTGACATGACCATCTGTTTGCCCATTTGTTGTACTCCTGCTATGAATGTTGTGTGGAGACTGATCTACCCCTGTCAAAAGAGAAGATTCTCAGCATTTTCCCTTTGTTACATGGTGGCATGGGCCATGATCGTCATGTAGTTATCCTGACTATCGGTGGGAGCGGCCTGGCCGACGAATGTCTTTTTGGCAAAATCGCATTGATTGTTGCGGCAATATACGCCATCGGTCAGGTAATTGGCAACAATCTTAGGAACGTCATAATGGTGCATGGTGTCATATTGCATGGTCTTGCCGTTTTCGATGATCACGATGCGGTTGTAGTAGATGCTGTTCTCAATGTTTTTCATGTATTTGAACTTTTTATAGGTTAGCGGGCCAAAGGTGAGTGGCGGGACATGATCGCTGACCAGAATAATCAGGCTGTGCGGATCAATCTTCAGCAGGCTCTGGACATAGTTGGCGATGGCCTCGGTACGGTAGTAATGTTGGTTGACTGCCCGCTCAAGTTGTTCGTCCTTCTGGCCAGAGGCAAGTTTGATGATTCTGGGACGGAGTGTCTCATCCAGGTAGTGGGGGGTATGGCCGTAAATAGTCATGATATAATTGAACAGCGGTTTTCCTGGATTTTCCTGAAGGTATTTGGTGACATAGGCAAGATTTTGATCTAAGAGAGTGCCGTCAAACATATACCATTCTTTTTTGGTGTCGCCGGTGCTCAGATAGGTGTCCGTGCCGGGGGCATTTTCCAGGGGAAAAAAGATGTGTTGAAATCCCGTGCCCTTGTAGGCGGGAATGGCATTGAAAAACTTGGGCTTGTGGCCGTTGGAAGCCATGGTCTGATAGCCGGCGTCATCCAGGATTGATGGCAGGCAGTAGGTCTTGCCCCCGGTAAAGACATTGAATTCAACACTGGAGAGGGCCCGCAGGGCGGGTACACCGCAGAGTACCTCGAATTCGGCCTGAGCCGTCCCCCCGCCAAAGACGGGCGAGATGGAATAGGTATCTGTCTTACCGACCAGTGTTCTGAAGGCCGGGGCTGCCGCTGGTTGGGAAAGCTTCAGGCTGGAAAATATTTTAGGATCAAGAAAGCTTTCGAGCACGACCAGATGCACATTCCTGTTCCTGGCAGATGTCTTGATCTGCTGGGAAAGAGCGGCCATCTGCTCAATAAACTCCTTCCTGTCACGGAAGGCCAGGGTCTTTTCAATGGAATTTTTACGCAGGGCCTCAAAATAGGCAGCCATGGTGAGGCGCCCGTTATTGCCGACACTGAGAGCGTCCGACCATCCTACAATTTTATTGTACAGGGGCTCAGACGTGGCCAGGAAGCTGTTGGGCGCAAGCTCAACGGCAAAGATCAAGACCAGTGCCGGTATGGCTGCGACCAGGATCCTGCGCCAATGTTTCCAGTCCAGGGAGAGAAAAAGGACGAGACAGAAAATGATGGCGGCCAGTCCGACAAGGGCGGCATAATGAAAAGGCAGGATGTCCAGGAGCTCTGGAATCTCGGTAACTTCCACTATGCGGACAAAACGGCCGTACACCATAAAATAGATGTCGGTAATGGTATAGGCGAGAATCAGGGGCAGGGCGGCCAGCCAGGGTTGCCAGGGTGATTTCTTCAGCATGCAGTTACAGAGAAAATAGCCGTAGAGAAGCAGGGGGGCTTCCAGGCGCAGGCTTGACCAGAGGGAAGGCAGGCCTCCGTGATTGTGCAGCACAGAAGAGTAGGCCAGTATAAATAAGAAAAAGGCCACGTAGCGATTGAAGAAAAGCGTGATGAGGGACAAAGTTTTAGTTGCTCACAATGAATTTGGATCGGTCAGCTATCAAAGGGGGGTCTTTTCAGGGGATCCTGCAATTAATAGCTTATCTTGCCATCCAGGAGGATTTCCAAAGCGGCATTGGCCTGCATCTGGGCGACAATCCCCAGGCGGGGGGCGGTCAGGCCATTCTCTGGGCTGTATGGGGTTTGTTGGTCGCCGCAGATAACCATCCTGCCGCGAACAGTGGTGCTCAAGCTGTTATTCATGCCGTAGCCGGAGATTCCGGAACCCATGACAAGAAAGCGTTCCGGGAAATTCCTGGTCCAGCAGTGAGCGGTTAAGGCCTTCATCCCGGGCTCATCAAAGGCCTCAATCAGGAGATGGGCCTTCTCAAAGATCTCGCTCAGATTGTCAGCCGTGACCCGGGTACAATGCAGTGTCGTCTGCACATGGGGATTGATACGCAGCAGGTTCTGCTGCAGGGCTGCTGTTTTTTCCATACCCACCTGATCAAGAAAATAATATTGCCGATTGAGATTGCTGATCTCCACCCGGTCGTCATCGGCGACGATGAATTGCTGGACCCCGGCGCGCAGCAGGCTGACGGCGATGTTGGATCCCAACCCCCCGGCGCCGGCAATTCCCACCACCTTGTCTTTCAGCCTGTCCACGGATCCGGGTGGATTCCTGGCGTATAACTCTTTCAGATAGGGCTCTTTTTCCATGGTGGACGATTATACCATTTCAGCAGCATTCCTGTAAGAGCTATCTTCTCGGAGCCGTTCTCCCCAAAAAATAAAAATACGGCCAGGGGAGCGCTTGACACCCCTGGCCGACCCAAGGTCTTTAATGCGTTGGAACGGATTCTTCGGGAGATTTTTCGGCGGGTACTTTCTGTTGCTCTTCCTTGTCACATTCGATGTTCAGCGAGCATTCTCCTGTCTCGCTGAAAACCGAAATCGGCTCCTGGGAACTCTGCCCTTCACTGTTAAGATAAAGGAGCGGGTCAGCCAGGTAACATGTCTGTTGGATATAGTGGATAATCTGTTTTTCCCCTTTGATGAGAGAAAATCCTGATTGGTTTTTTTCGAGCAAAACCGGAATGGAGTCGATTCCCAATACTTTGAGTAAAAGCTTATTTAATTCCGGGTCATAAGAAGCTGTCCGTACCGTTCCATTGAGATCAAAATCAGCCAGTTTTTCAATGGGGTTAAAATGGAAATTGCAACTGCTGCACCCCTCCAGGGCCTGAAGAACATTTTTGCAGTGGGGGCAATCTGCTGAGAAGAAGAGGTACAGTTCTTTCTGGGGATTGAGGCAGGTTCGCGTTCCGTAGGTGCCGCTGTTGATTGTCTGCTGTTTGGATAAAAGGGCGGTCGGGCCGTAACTCAACATGGCCGAGATGAGGATGACGCCGGCAAGTATGCTGATTCCGGCAATAAATTGTTTCCAGCCAGCCAGGGCGTTTAGCAGCAGAACGATTGCAAACAAGATGAGACAATACGCACAAAATGCCTCGGCAACATATATCTGATAGGCTATCAGCACACTTTCGACAGCTACTCCTGTGAGCAGGAAGAGCCTGGCAAGATCCATGAGACGGGGGCCTTTTCGGCGGGCCAGAAAAAAGAGCCAGCAGACAGCCTGGAAATAACAAAGACCGACAAGATTAAAATATAAGGGCGGAATGGCCATCAGGTTTTCAACAATCTTGCAGCCCTGATTCAGGCATGCCGCTTCCCCGCGGAAGAGAATGACCAGAATCTGGATAAGTACCAGGATGCTGGCGGCAAAGGAAATGGCGGAAATCAGTTTGGAGTTTCTCTCAGTCATGGCCTCTACTCTAGTGGTTTCGGTGAGTTATACACAAGTACTAACTAAAAAATGGCAAAAATCCTGCCAGGAAAATGAGATTTCCTGTTTATTGCAGACGTATGATAATATTTTATCAGCAAGTTGCAAGTCTCAGGCAGGAATCCCCAGGGCGGCAGCCGGGAGTCTATAACTCTGGTTTTGCATGAAGCATAGGGGTATGATAGAAGGAATGGAGCGGTTCTCACACCTTGTGAGACTGCACAATGGCCACAAAGAGGTTAAAGAAGAATCAGCCAGTACCCTATAATGAATTCTGAAAACATCTTCAAACTGCAGGGGAGGAAGCATGGAAAATGAAGCAGCTATTCGACTCGGCTTTTTCTTCGCTATTCTTGTGTTAGTGGCCATTGGCGAACTGCTCTCTCCGCGCCGGGCGCTGACGACTGCGAAGACTGGGCGCTGGTTGAGCAATTTAGGAATCGTGGCCGTTGATACCTTTACCGTGCGCTTTTTGTTTCCGATAATAGCTGTCCAGGTGGCTGCAGCAGCTCAGGAAAAGGGCTGGGGACTTCTCAATGTCCTCCATCTGCCTGACTGGCTTTCCTTCCTGCTGGCCATTCTGGCCCTTGATCTCGTTGTCTATCTGCAGCATGTCATGTTTCATGCCGTGCCGCTCATCTGGAGGGTGCACATGATGCACCACGCAGACCTGGATATTGATGTGACCACGGGACTCCGCTTTCATCCCATCGAAATAGTCATCAGTATGCTTATCAAGATGACCGCCATCGCTGCCCTCGGCCCTTCCGTTTTCGCGGTAATTATTTTTGAAATAATCCTCAACGGGGCAGCAATGTTCAACCACGGCAATCTCAAGCTTCCCCTGTCCCTGGACCGCATCCTCCGCCTCTTTATCGTGACGCCGGATATGCACAGGGTGCACCATTCCGTTACCATCCGGGAAACAAACAGTAATTTCGGCTTTAATTTTCCCTGGTGGGACCGTTTGTTCGGGACCTACCGCGCCCAACCTGTGGCCGGCCATGAAGGAATGACCATCGGCCTCGCCCAGTTTCGTGACCCCGCCAGAAAATATCTGCTCTGGATGCTGATCATGCCTTTTACTGAAAAAGCCGGTAACTATTCCCTTAACAGGCATGGGGCTGACCCGGAAAGTATTTTGAAGAAGTGAGAGGTCAGGGATGCCGCATGTTCCTGTATAGGTAGTAAATTCAGGAGGTTTTATTTTCATGTTTAAGTTACCATCCCAGAGACAGAGCCTGAAAACTATCCTTTCTCCTATTTTCCTGGCCTTGGTGATTGGTTCTCTGGCGGGTCTGGGTGCCGTCGCTTTCAAATTCCTCCTGATGTTTGGTATTGATCTGCTCTGGGCAGGAGATGGTGCATTTTGTCACCGTTTTGCTGCCGCTCCCTGGTATTTGCAACTTGCCATCCCCTGTCTTGCCGGACTTGTGGTGGGTCCGGTAATCACCTGGCTGGCCCCGGAGCTGCGAGGACCGGGGGTCCCGGAGGTGATGGAGGCCATGGCCTTGTCGGAAGGCAGGATACGCGGTCGGGTGGTCCTCTTGAAAACTGCCGTTACCGCGCTCATGATTTCTGCCGGTGGTTCCCTGGGCCGTGAAGGACCCATTGTCCAGATTGGTTCTTCCATCGGTTCGACCATCACCTCCCTCTTTCACCTGTCCACAGAACAGCGACGTCTGGCCGTGGCCTGTGGGGCGGCGGCGGGGATTGCCGCAACCTTCCAGGCGCCTATGGCAGGCACCCTTTTTGTGGTGGAGATCCTGCTCTTTGATCTGGAGGTGGTGAGTCTTTCCAATATCGTTATTGCTGCGGTCACCGGGACTCTGATCTCCCGGCCCTTTCTCCATGAGACCTCCATCTTTACGATCCCGGAGTTCAGTCTCAACCACAGTGCCGAGCTGGGGCTCTATCTCGGCCTGGGGCTGATGGCCGGCTTCCTCTCCCTCTTGCTCATGCTGGCGGTGTTCAGCCTGCCGCGCCTCTATGAACGGCTGCGTGTCCCGGCCTGGTTCACTCCGGCCTGCGGCGGTCTGCTGGTGGGCTGTGTCGGGCTGGTCATGCCCCGTGCCCTGGGAGTTGGCTATGAGAGCATCAATGATGCCCTGGCCGGTCATCTCTCCCTCTCCCTGGTCCTGCTCATCCTCTTCTGGAAACTGGTGGCCACCGGGTTTTCCCTGGGGTCAGGCATGAGCGGCGGTATCTTTGCCCCATCCCTGGTTCTAGGGGCCATGCTCGGGAGTTGTGTCGGCTATCTGGCCCAGGTCCTGTGGCCGGAACAGGCCATCTTTCCTGCCTATTATGCCCTCATCGGTATGGGTGCCGTGGTTTCCGGGACCACCCTTGCTCCGATTACCGCCATCCTTACCATCTTTGAGCTGACCTACAGCTACCAGGTAATCCTGCCGCTGATGGTGGCCTGTATTGCCAGCCTTCTCGTGGTCCGATTTTTCCACGGCTATTCCATTTATGAGACCAAGCTTCACCTCCGGGGCGTGCACATTGTTCGCGGTCATGATGTGAATCTGTTGAGGAGTATGTGGGTGGCGGACTATATGGACCGGGAATTTCAGACCATAGATGAAGACACGAAGCTCAGCGAGGTGATAGCTCAGGTTGAACGCAGCCTCTTCCCCCATTTTCTGGTTCTGGACAAAGGAGGACTGCTCACCGGGGTCTTAACCCTGCGTGATCTGAAGGGGGTTATGGCTCATCCCGAGCAGCTGCAGTCAGGCATGTGTGCCGCTGATTTCATGAGCCGGAATCTGGTGACAGTGAATGAACATGATGATATGGAACGTGTCTTCCATCTCTTTGCCGAACATCCCTATACCCTGATGCCGGTAGTCCGAGCGAATAATCCCCGCAAAGCCGTGGGCGTGATCCGGGAGGCAAGCCTTGTTACAGCCTATGGGGAACATGTGTTGAAACAGGATTTGCACAGCTGAAGGGGATATCAAACTGTATCCGGGAGTCAATCGGGGACAGAACGCGTTTGCCGCCAGATGCGGCTTCTCCCCGATTTCTCTGAGAGCTATTTAGTTTTTAGAATTGAGTTGTCCGCATGCGGCTAAGACATCATCGCCTTTAGCACTTCTTATTAAAGTCGGAATTTTAAAAGTATCTAAAACTTCTTTGAACCTTTCAATTTTATCCACATTCGGACGTTTGTAATGTGATCCCGGGAATGAGTTGAAAGGAATGAGGTTGATATAGGCACTTTTACCCGCCAGTATCGTTCCCAATTCCTGAGCATCCTCCGGAGAATCATTAAAATCTTTTATCAGAATATATTCATAGGTGATAAATTGTTTTTTATTTAACGGTATCTGGTCAATAGAGGTCAGCACTTCAGCGAGGGGATATCTCATATTAATGGGCATGAGTACATTTCTCTTTTCTTCAAAGGGTGAATGAAGAGATAAGGCTAGGTTCACTCCGGGAATTTCCTGGCTCCATCTTTTAAGTCCGGGAAGATAACCAGCCGTTGAAATGGTAATTTTTTGAACACCGATGGAAGTCCCGTGTTGTGATAAAAATATTTCGCAGGCTTTTTTGACGGCATCAAAATTATGTAAGGGTTCGCCTTGTCCCATAAAAACAATATTTAAAATTCTCTCTTCTCTGGGCCTGTTTTTCGCGAGCCACCGCCACGCCTGGAGAAACTGGCCAACAATCTCACTGGTAGCCAAATTTCTTGTAAGTCCCTGTGTTCCGGTAGAACAAAAAGTACAATTCATTGCACAGCCGACCTGTGATGAAAGGCAGATAGAATATTTATTATGAAAGGGAATCAGGACGGTTTCAATTGTGTGATTGTCTTGAAGCTTGAAAAGAAACTTTACGGTTCGATCTTCTGACTCATGCACCGTAGCGATTTCGGGGAGAGAAAAGTCGAAATTCTTTTGAAAAAAGGCCAAGGAACCTTTGGCAATTTTCTCACAGCATTGGGCTTTTTCTTTTTTCTTGTAATGCCAATTAAAAAGAATCGCCGCTGCTGAGTGGTTTAACTCATTCTGATTGAGAACCATTTCTAAATCAGAATGATTGAGATCATAAAAGGATTGCTTCAAGAAATGTCTCTTTGTGAAATGAATGAAACGGAAAATCAGGGGACATAATACTGATTTAAAATGGTATTATGTCCCCTGATTTACTGAGAGTGGACCCCAGATTTCAGGCAGTAGTTTAATAACAGGTGCCGGGATATTGGATGCACAATCGTCTCGGCATAGACGATATATCTCAATCCTAAACCAGAAAAGTCAACGGTCAGAATTGCCCCCTTTCCCTTTAACTTGGCAGAAGCTATAGAGTCTTGAACCTGTCCGAAAAATCGGCTACGAGTTGCGGACCGACTGAACATGCTGGTTCGGTGATTTTTGCCGTTTGAGTTGTACAGTGCCCATTTTGGCCCCAAAATTGACAATTCAGCTTAGTAATATCAACTAGTTACAGGAAGCGTGGCTCGGTGTTAGATTGTTGTATCAATTAGTTAGCGTGGCAAGATCTCATTACCCATTTAAACATAATACTAATTTAAAATTGTATTATGTCCCCTGATTTCACCTCTACTTCTTTTTTCCTTTTTTGATAACGGAGAGCTGGTATTTGGTCATTTTAGTAACGTATTTACGCCTGGCTTCTGCATATCGCTGTAAGATCGCAGCCTGTACATCTCTCGCACCAAGTGGCAAGGCGTGGCAAATCATTATTCCGTAAGGCGCGACCGGCATCACTGACAACATTCAGGGTTTCTCGCGTCAACTCGTCATTGATTACTTCCCTGACGGCTCCGCCACGGTCCAGGTTATGGATTTCAATCAGATTGGCTTTGGTGCCGGTAAGTTGTTCATAACCCACCGCATAGACCTGGAGCTGGCGCACGGTTATATCTTCAGCCTGGGCCCGTTCCTGGGACTTGAAGTCAACTACGCAAATTTCATTGGTGTCTGTTCGGCGTATCAAGTCAATCCTGCCATTGACCACAACGCCATCGCCCAGTTTCAGCTCAACAGTTTTTTCGACATGCTCAAGACGGTTCAGGTTTTGGCCATGCTCTCTCAAGTAACGCGAAAGAGCGGCTCTCCCTGCGCGTACTAAGTTTTCCCTCACCATCGCATTTGCAAACGGAAGATGGAGATGATCGTCAATAAGTCTTTCGACATCCCCTTCATCCGGCACTCTCCCACGTATTGACTCAGCATGTATTTCCGCCAACGCGTCATGCAACGACTTGCCATACCCGAGCGCCCTATTAATGGGGGCATCAAATCCATAAAGAAAGCGCAGTTTAAAGAGATAGGGGCAGGTGAAGTAGTATTTCAACTCCGAAAAGGTTAACGCCAGCGTCTCGTCTTCATGCCTCGTTCTAGGGTCTCTCTGTGGGGGGAGTTCGGCCAGGGGGTCTCTGGTCAAAACGTGTTCGTTGTCAGTGAGGTCTCTGAAAAATTGCGAAACGTTTCGCTGCTGATTATTCGTTGCGATCGGTGCCCAGGAGCAGTAGAGATATTTCTCCGCACGGGTCAACGCCACATAAAAGAGGCGTCGCTCATCCTCCTCCGTGCCTTTGTAACGATCGGCATCGGCCACGGCAGTCTCAGGGATGACATGCCAGACCGAACGGCCACCCTGCCGCCGCGAGGGGAAGCGATTGCGCCGCAAACAGGGGATAAACACCGCGGGCCACTGCATGCCCTTTGCCTTGTGTACGGTCATGATCTGCACAGCATTAGGCCGGCCTACAGCTTTATCCTCCCAGCCTTCCGGATAATAGGCCGGGGCCTGGAAATGCAGAAAGCTGGCGAATTGGGGGTAGAGGTCAGCTGGGGCGGTGTGGAAATTGATCTGCTCGAAATCCGAAATCACATTGCTGAATTTACCAAGGTTGTAATAAACGACTTCTCCAGGCCTGCCGACAGTATCGTCGGCATCCACAGACTCTTCCCGTAAATCTATGGCGGCAAGGAAGTCGAGATAGAGACGTTGGAGGTAAAGTTCGGCGTCCATGCCGGCGTGCAGCATCTCCTTGCGCTCATTCAGCAGATCCATCCCGGCTCTAATCTGGGGTTCAGACAATCCTAACCCCGCCTCTCGCAAGGCATTCTCGAGGTCATCGGCCGAAGGCGCGTCGCTGTCTCTGGTGGCAAAATCAGCCATATAGAAAAAAACAGTCCGTACAGCTTGGATCTCAGGGGTATCGAAAAGTCCGTCCATTCCGCCGACAACATAAGGGATGCCTGCTGCGGTCATGGCATCAACAAAAGGACGGGCATCGTGTTTGACGCTGCGCAAAAGGATGGCCATATCTGAATAGGTTAACCCTCTCGGCTCACTATTCACCCGATCAAGGTATTCAGTGCCATGCAGAGCCTGGATCTTTTCCACGAGCCACGCTGCTTCCGGCTCAGGATCATCGAAGCTCAGGGCAAGAACATCTCCCCTACTGGAAGGCTGGGCGTCAGTACTCTCCATGGTCTTGTCCAGCCGGCCGTGCAGTTGCTCGATAAACTGACGTGCCGATTCCACCACAAAGCGACTACTGCGGAAATTTGTATTAAGGGGAATGGTTTCGACATCTGGATAGCGTTCGGCAAAGGTGATGATATTATTGACGTCACTGCCCCGCCATTGGTAGATGGTCTGGTCGTCGTCACCTACAACACAGATGCTGCCGCAAAGCTCATACAATTCGCGGATAAGCTGTTCCTGCAGAGGGTTGACATCCTGGTATTCATCCACGATGAGGTAACGCAGTTGATCAGCCAATTTTGCTCGCAACTCCGGATGGCTCCGGATCGCCTCCAGTGCTTCAACGATAATGGTCGTATAATCAAGATACCTGTGCTCATCAGCGAGCTGCCGATACATTTGCATGCTGTCCTGCACACCTTCCGGAATCTGGCCTTCATCGATATCCGCCTCGGAGCATATGCCTAAGACCTGCTGGTAGAGTTTGGAGTCCTGCCATCTTCGCAAGGTGCCGTCTCGTAAAAGAGGGGTGGTGGTGAGACCGGAACGCCTGCTGTTCCGGTCAATAAACAGGCGTTGATGAATATCGGAGAGAACTTGATATTTTAGGAACTTATAGAGAGGGGGCTCCTGCAAGAGGTTGAGGCAGAATCCGTGGATTGTACCAATATACATATCACCCAAGCCTTGATCACTGCCAAGCTCCTCATTGCAGAGGCGGTGAATCCTGTCTTTGAGTTCGGCTGCGGCCTTCTCGGTAAAGGTGAAGGCAACGATGCTGGCCGGTGTTACACCTTCGCGTGTCCCGGTCTTGAGCAGATGCACCACCCGCGCTGCCATGACCTGGGTTTTACCGGAGCCCGCACAGGCAATGATCTGAAGATTGCGGCTGTCGGTCTCGATGGCCCGTTGTTGATTTTCAGTGTAGTGCATAGTTTCTCTCTAGAGGCTGTCGAGCAGGTCGCTGACCTTGTTGGCGTCCCAGACAAAGGGGCGCTGGATCTCGGGGATGGCGATCTCGCCGGACTTGACCCAGGCGGGCATGGTCTCGATGAGGTGCTGGTTGGCCGAGTATTTTGGTGAGGCCTTTATAACTCCCCCCGGAAGGCGCGTTGGGTGAGAAAAGAATGGGGTCAAGTCTTGCAATCAAGCATCGACATCTTTTGCTTTTGTCTTACATCTCGGCTTGCAGTTGCCTAATGGACACTGAAACATGTCGAGATTTCCTGCATGGTATAATTGACTGAATGGTGGAGGATGCGTGCATTTGATTACCACCATCCTTGAAATTATCCGCCGTTATCAACGCTTAGAACCGTAGCACAGTGCTCATAGCAAAGTCAAAAGAATACCCTCTTCATGGCTGGGACTGGAAAACAAGTTTCGGCCATGGCAGTTTCATCATCTTGAAAAGAATGCCGGGTGACGTCTCGAATTTTACAACTACGGCAATTTTTTTTTGGCCTATTTTGAGATCTCTTCTCAACCTGTAATCGCCCGCCAATGGCCATGTGACAAGAACAGATGGCCATACTCCTCCCCTTGAAAAAAGAATTCTGTTCCATGTTGTCAGCACTCCGACCGTTGTCAGGTGAGGTCAGGATGATTATAGAAAACATTACGTTTCGTGCTTGACAGCAATCTTTAACTTGATCGCTGAAGGATTGGCTGTTGTGCTTCCCTTTTTTCAGGATAAGGAGTCTTCATGACCACTCAGACGAACTCTGCAATTATGCCTCCTCCGCCAGGATCTTCCCCGGATCAGCAACAGGGCGAGGACACCTTCATTTCCATCCAGGCCATCAACGAGCAAGTACGGCACAGTTCTGCCTGGCTGGGGATTTTACGCCAGGAGATGGCCAAGGTTATCATCGGCCAGGAACATCTGGTTGAACGTCTGCTGGTGGGGCTGCTCACCGGCGGCCATATCCTGCTGGAAGGACTTCCCGGTTTAGCCAAGACCCTGGCGGTCAAGACCCTGGCTATGGGTGTACACAGCGACTTCCAGCGGATTCAGTTTACCCCGGATATGCTGCCTGCCGACATCCTCGGCACCCAGATCTACAACCCGAAAGACACAGCCTTTGAGATCAAGAAAGGGCCGATCTTCTCTTCTCTGATCCTGGCCGACGAGATCAACCGGGCCCCGGCCAAGGTGCAGTCCGCCCTCCTGGAGGCCATGCAGGAGAAACAGGTGACCATTGGCGATTCCACCTTCAAGCTGCCGGAACTCTTTCTGGTGCTTGCCACCCAGAATCCCATTGAACAGGAAGGCACCTACCCTCTGCCCGAGGCCCAGGTCGACCGTTTCATGCTCAAGGTGGTGGTGGATTACCCCAGCAGGAACGAGGAGCGGAGAATCCTGGATGCGGTCAACCATACGGACGCCGGAGCGCAGGTGAGTCCGATTGTCGGCCCCGTGGACATTCTGGCCTCCCGCAAGGTGGTGGATTCCATCTACATGGATGAAAAGATTAAGGACTATATCATTTCCCTGGTCTTTGCCACCCGCGACCCGAAAAGCTTTCATCTTGACCTGCATGACTATATCGAGACCGGTGTCTCGCCTCGGGCCACCATCAACCTGAAGGCCGTTTCCCGTGCCCTGGCTTTTCTTGCGGGCCGCGGCTATGTTACCCCCGATGACGTGAAATCGGCGGCCATGGATGTGATGCGGCATCGTCTGCGAATCAGCTACGAGGCAGAGGCCGAGGGTATCAGCAGTGAAGATATTATTAGAAAGATACTGGATAGCGTTCCGGTACCTTGAATGGCGTCGCGCAAAGGCCCAAATACTGCGTTGCGACCCCTCCTTCGTCACTGCGGCGTACCCGAAAGTACGCCTCTTTCCTCAGGATGAGGCGCGTCTTGTCTTTGGGACTTTTCGCTTAGCCATTCCCGTTTCATTGATGAGTGAAAATTAATTAGTAATTGATTTCTTCTTATGGAAAATCAGATCACCAAAGAAATTCTCAAGAAAGTCCGGCAGGTGGAGGTACGAACAAACCGACTTGTCAACGACACCATGGCCGGAAATTACCATTCGGTTTTCAAGGGTCGCGGCATGAATTTTGATGAGGTGCGCGAGTATGTGCCTGGTGATGATATCCGGGCCATCGACTGGAATGTAACTGCCCGGACCGGTGTCCCCCATATCAAGAAATTTACGGAAGAGCGCGAGCTGACCATCATGCTGATTATTGATATCAGCGCCTCCGGTGAGTTTGGTTCCGGTACCGGCTCCAAGCGGGAGATGATGGCGGAACTGGGTTCTGTCCTCGCCTTTTCGGCCCGGCGCAACAACGACCGGGTCGGCTTGATCCTGTTCAGCGACTTTGTCGAGTTGTATATCCCGCCGAAAAAAGGCCGCTCTCATATCCTGCGGGTTATCCGTGAGATCCTTTTTTTCCAGCCGCAGGGCACCAAAACAGATCTGCTTGTCCCCCTGGATTTCATTAACCGGGTAGCCAAGCGTCGTTGTGTCACCTTTCTCCTTTCTGATTACTGTCTGCCCGGGGCCTTTGAAGAGACCTTGAGCCGTCTGCAGCCAAAGCTACAGATTACCAACCGGCGCCATGATCTGATCTCCATGATTATCTCCGATCCGCGCGAGCATGAGCTCCCCGATGTGGGTTGGCTGACCCTGGAGGATGCGGAGAGCGGTGCGCAGGTGGAACTGAACACCTCTGATCCGGCTATCCGTAACGGTTATGCGGAGCTGGCAGCCAGCCGGCAGAAGGATCTGCGCCGTGCTATCCGCTCCGCAGGTCTGGACCTGCTTGATTTGTCCACGGACCAACCCTATCTCCCGGCCTTGTTCAATTTTTTCAAGACCAGGCAAAGGAGGCAGAGATGAGAGGGCGAATCTTCTGTCTGCTGCTGGCTTGCGTCCTTGGTTTCGGAGGGTTGGTCAGGCCTGTTCTCTGTGCCGAGAGTAATCCCCCTCTGCAGCTGGTCGCTCCCGCCAGCCCTTCTGCTCCGCAGCAGGGGCAATCTGCTCCCATGAGCCAGGGGCAGCCGCAAGAGGCTGTCACCCTCCATGATATCCGGGGTCCGGTTGCACTCCCTGATTCATCGAGAACGCTGCTCTGGTTGCTGATCGGTTCCGCGGTGATGATCATTGCCGGACTGCTCCTTTATTTCTGGAAACGGCGGAAAAAAGGTGAAAAACTGCCGTCTGCCCATGATGTCGCCCTGACAGAGCTTGCCCGATTGCGATCGATGATGAATCCGGAACAGGCATTGCTCTATGCCGCCCAGCTTGCTGAGGTTCTGCGTCGTTATGTTGAGGCCAGGTTTCAGATACATTCCACCCGCCAGACCACCCGGGAATTTTTTCTCGGTCTTGCTGGTAATCCTCAGGCGGGAAACAGCCTGGAAGAACATCACGACCGGTTGAAGGAATGTCTGGAACAGTGTGATATGGCCAAGTTTGCCCATTGCATTCCCGACCGGTCGGAAATGGAGGCCATGGAAGGGGCAGTGGAGAGTTTCATAAAGTCTACCGCCCAGGCCGTAGATGAAAAAGGAAAAAGATAATGCGTTTTCTCTATCCGCAACTCTTATGGCTGCTGGCCCTGCTGCCGCTGCTGGCGCTTATCAGAGGTAAAAGAGGCGCGGCTCCGGCTCTGGTCTTTTCGACAACATCCCTGGTTGCCTTTCTGGCCGCAGGGCGCAAGGCGCGGCCCGGTCGTCTGCTGGTAGCCCTCAGGCTTCTGGCCCTTGTCTTGCTGATCCTGGCATTAGCCCGGCCGCAACTGGGCAATACCACCACCGAGATCAAGGCCAGTGGTATTGATATCCTGCTGGCAGTCGATGTCTCCGGCTCCATGGAGGCCCTTGATTTCACCCTGGAGGGACAACCTGCCAACCGGCTGGATGTGGTCAAGTCCGTGATCCGGCAGTTTGTCGAGCAGCGCCCCAATGACCGTATCGGTCTCCTGGCCTTCAGCGGACGTCCATATATGGTCAGTCCGCTGACCCTTGATCATGACTGGCTGCTGCAGCGTCTTGCTGCGCTCTCTATCGGCATGGTGGAGGAAGATGGGACGGCCATCGGTTCGGCTATTGGTGTCGGGGTTAGCCGCCTGCAGGATCGGGAAGCGAAATCACGGATCCTCATCCTCCTCACCGACGGTATGAGTAATACCGGTGCCGTACCGCCGCTGGTAGCGGCTGAGGCCGCGCAGGCATTGAAAATCAAGGTCTATACCATCGGCGCCGGAACCAAGGGCGAGGCCCCGATGCCGGTGGTGGATAGCTTTGGCCGCAAGCGACTGATGCGGGTAAAAGTGGATATTGATGACGAGACTCTGGGTAAGGTGGCAGAAATGACCGGGGCCAGGTATTTCCGGGCAACCGATACCGAGTCTCTTGAAAAAGTCTATGCTGAGATTAATAGTATGGAGACCACCACCCGGAGTATTAAAAAATTTGAGCACTACCGGGAGCTGTTTCCCTGGTTGGTGGGGGTGGCTCTGATTTTTATCGGCCTGGAGCTGTTGGGCAGTCGTAAGCGGTTGCCTTGATATCCCGCAAAGACGTTGAGTCGCAGTTAAAAACTTTTTTGTCCTTCTCAGCGACTCTGCGTCTCTGCGGGAGGTCAGTTGTTAAGTGAATAGTTATTAATAACCCTTCTGATATTTGGTATCTTTTGAATTCTTAACGTGTAATGGACTCAGTGATACATTTCTCCCAACCATTGTGGATTCCGGCAGGCCTGCTGCTCTGTCTGGCTATCTTTTTGTACTTGCGCAGGCTTGAGCGCAAGCGGCAGACACAGATGGAGAATTTTGCCACAGCCCATCTGCTGGGCCGTCTGACCCGGAATGTCTCGTCCCGCCGCCGGCTGCTGAAAAAGGGACTGTGGCTGCTGGCCCTGTTCTTCTGCTTTCTGGCCCTGGCCCGTCCGCAATATGGATTCAAGTGGGTTGAGGTCAAACGCAAGGGTATTGATATCCTCTTTGCCTTGGATACCTCCAAAAGCATGCTGACCGAGGATATTCGCCCCAACCGGCTGGAGCGGGCCAAGCTGGCGATCATGGATTTTGTAGGCCAGCTGGAAGGAGACCGGGTGGGCTTACTGCCTTTTTCCGGATCAGCCTTTCTCATGTGCCCCTTGACCATTGATTACAATGCCTTTGAGGCCTCACTGACAAGCGTTAACACCACCACCATCCCCCGGGGAGGAACGGATCTGGCCAAGGCTATCGATCTGGCGGAATCCTCTCTTGTCAACAATGCTAATTATAAAATTCTTATCCTGCTTACGGATGGAGAAAATCTGGAAGGAGACGCGCTTGCTGCAGCCACCAAGGCCGCAAAGAATGGCATGAAGATTTTCACAGTGGGCGTTGGAACCACTCAGGGTGAGTTGATTCCACTGTCGTCCGGCGGCCAGGGAAATTTTGTTAAGGATGAGTCCGGAAAATTTATCACTTCAAAGCTGGATGAGAGGGCGCTTACCGCCATTGCCGAGGCTGCAGGCGGGATCTATGTGCCCTTGGGTAAAAATGGCGAAGGGCTGGAACGTATTTACCAGCAGAAACTCTCTCTCATCCCCAAAAAGGAACTGGCGGAAAAACAGCATAAGCAACCCAGGGAGCGTTTCAGCTGGCCATTGGGGGTAGCAATTGTCCTGCTCATGGTGGAATTCATGATCAGTGGCCGGAAGTCAGAGCGTTCTTTCCGGCTGCCTTTTATCAAGACTGCGGGGCGCAGGATTCGCAAAAAGCTCAACCGGAACACCGTGGCCCTGTTGTTATTGATCCCACTGGCAGGGCTTGATCAGGCCCATGCCTCTCCAGGGGAAAAGGCATGGGCCGATGGTGACTTTATCACCGCCTCGAAATTTTATACCGAGGCCCTGAAAAAAAATCCTGATGATCCCCAGCTTAACTATAATGCCGGGACGGCGGCCTATAAAAATAATCTCTATGATGATGCCATCGGTTCGTTTACTCAGGCCCTCAAGAGTGAGGACCTTGGCCTGCAGGAACAGACCTATTACAATCTGGGCAACAGCCTGTTTAAAAAGGGGGAAGAACTTGTGCAGAGTGATCCCGGGCAGGCGGAGGAATTGTGGAAAAAGTCTCTCGATGCCTATGAAGGCAGCCTCAAGTTGAATCCGCAGGACAAAGATAGCAGAGACAATCGAGAGCTGGTGAGCAGAAAGCTGGAAGAGCTGAAAAAAAAGCAGGAACAACAAAAAAAGCAGCAACAGGACAAGAAGGATCAGCAGCAACAGAATCAAGATCAGAATCAAGATCAGAATCAAGATCAAAAGCAAGATCAAAAGCAGGACCAGAAGCAGGGCCAGAAGCAGGATAAAAAGCAAGATCAGCAACAGAGTGCTGATCAGCAAAGCCAGAAGGGTGAGCAGGGCCAACCGGACAAGCAGGATGAGAAGGGGCAGCAGCAAAAGAATGATTCCGCTGCCGGTCAAAAAGAATCACCCAAGCCGGACAAGTCTTCCGGGGATAAGGCTGGTGACGCTAAAAAACAGGCAGAGAAGGCTGCCGGACAGGAGTCGAAGCCAAAGCAGGACGAGACTGCTCAAGCTGCTGAGGCCGGTAAAGAGGAGGGGCAGCAGAAAAACACTGCTGCCCCTCAGAGCGCTCAACAAGGTCGGGATGAAAAACGAGCTCAAGCGGGCAGAATGACAAGTGAGGAAGCAAAACAGCTTCTGAGTCGCCTCAAGGATGAGGAGGGCAAGCTCAATTTTGTTCCTCGATCTGGAAATGGAGAGGCTGAAAAAGAAGGAACATGGAAAGACTGGTAAAAATTAGACACTATATCAGACCAGACGGACAACGCAGGGGCATGGTTCTTTGGCTGCTTCTGGCCATTCTGGGGGCAGCCACGGTCTCTCATGCTGCTGCCTCTATGGTCTCGGCGTCGCTTGACCCCCGGAGCTTTTCCGTTGATCAGGCAGCGACCCTTACCATTACGATCAATGACGGAGACGGCACCATTGGTGAGCTGCCGCAGGTGGATGGTCTTGACTTCGAGAGGCGAGGGCAGAGCAGCCAGCATCAGTGGATGAATGGTTCTCTCTCCTCTTCTGTTTCCACCATCTATCAGGTCCAGGCCTTCAGGCCCGGAAGTTATACCATCCCGAGCATTTCCATAACCGTTGACGGCAAGCAGCTCCAGACAGAGGCGATTGCTTTTGAGGTGACGCCTGCGGCTGCCGTGGTTCCGCAGCAGGGTGGAGGGGTGGCTCCGTTGCCTCTGACCGGAGATGAAGCGGGCCAGTTGGCCTTTCTGCGGGTCACTTCGGTCAAGGGAAAAAGTTATGTCGGCGAGGTCCTGCCTCTGGAGATCAAGGCCTATTTTCGCCGGGGGCTCAGGGCCAGTCTTAACAGCCAGCCCCGGCTGAACGGAGACGGTTTTGTCCTCACCCAGTCGAATAAGGAACCGGCGCAGACCGAAGAGGTGGTCGACAATGTCCCCTATGCCGTTCTTACCTGGCCAGGAACCCTATCCGGGATTAAGGAAGGCAGACAGAATGTCAGTATTACCATTGAGGCGACCCTGCTTCTCCCGGACAAACGCCGCCGGAGTGCTCCTCTGGGAGGAGATCCGTTTTTTGGCAATGATATCTTTGCCGATTTTTTTAATCAGCAGCAGCTTCAGGAAAAAAAGATCCAGATTGTCAGCAAGGATATGGCACTCCAGGTCCTGCCCTTGCCGACTGAAGGAAAACCGGCTGATTTCAGCGGGGCCATTGGCAAATTTGATCTGCAGGTCAAGGCGCAGCCGACGGAAGTGGGGCTTGGAGATCCTATTACCTTGACCATGACGGTTCAGGGAACAGGGAACTTTGACCGGGTCGATGCCCCTGTCCTCAGCCGGACGGAAGGCTGGAAGAGCTATTCGCCTTCCTCGAAAATGACAGCGGGAGCACGTGTGGGGCAGGGAAGCAAGGTCTTTGAACAGGCCATTGTGGCCAAAGACATGGACAAGACAACGATTCCCCCCCTTTCTTTCAGCTTCTTTGATCCGGAGGCCGGGAAGTATCAAACCCTGCGGAGTGACCCCATTCCTCTGCGTGTGACTAAGGATGAGAATGCCGGGAAAAATGAGCAATTGAGTAGTGGCGCTAACGGACAGGGGGCTTCCAATAACACGACAGCCAAAGATGCAGGGAGCGGTGACGGACAGGGCCGTCCTGATGGGGCGGGAGCCAGGGCCGGCGAGAACGGTGCCGGACAAGCCGGACATCCTGATGCTTCGGGAATGAATCTTGCCCCACTTCATTCGCAATTGGGTTCCCTCCAACAGGGACTGCTTCCCCTTGCAAGCCGGACCAGCTTTCAGATAGTTGCTTTGATCTCGTTCCTGCTTCTGGTGGCGGTTATTTCTTTGAAGATCCGGGCCAGACGACTGGCCAACAATCCAGCTCTGTGCCGCCACCGTGAGATGGTGCAACTCCTGGAGTACAGCTTGCGTGAAATTGAAAAGAGTCGCCAGCAGGGCAATACGCAGGATTTTCTGGCCGTCTGCCGTAAAGCCATGCAGGAGCAGCTGGGATTTATCTGGCAGACAGAGCCGGGGGCCATCACTCTTGCTGATCTGCGCCAGCGTCTGGCCCCTGATGCAGAATTGATTACGCTCTTTGCCACGGCGGAAAGCGGTGCCTATGTGGTTGAGTCTCCTCTCAGCCGGCAGGAGATGGTTGAATATGCCGGCAAGCTGGAGCGGGAACTGAGGCAACTGCAATGAAATGGCATAAATCAGCCTTGGTGTTTCTCTCTCTTGTCATGATCTTCTGTGCCTTTCTCGGTACATGTCTGGCGGCAGAGCGGGAGAACATCCAGAATTTTCTTGAGGCCAACAGGGCCTATGAGGCCGGTGATTTGACCAGGGCCATCCGGATCTACGAGGATCTGGCGGCCCATGCCGGTGTATCGGCGTCATTGTGCTATAACCTGGCCAACAGTTATGCCCGAAATGGGCAGACCGGCAAGGCCGTTCTCGAATATGAACGGGCCCTGCTGCTGGCCCCTGGAAATGCAGATATTCACACCAATCTGGAACGGTTGCGCCAGGCAAAGGGGCTTTTTCAAAAGGACATTCCCTGGTGGCAAAAGATGGGCGGCCTCCTGGGGCTCAATCAGTGGACAGTGCTGGCCGCAATCATCCTGCTGGCCTTAGCCCTGTTCCATCTTGGGACACTGCGTTTTGCCGTTTTACGCCGATTTTCTTCTTCCCTGACCGCCGCCTGTCTGCTGCTGTTTTGTCTCTGTTCCGCCGGCGGGGCAATTCAGTACCGGAACTGGCAGCAGGCGGTCATTATCGCCCCGGATGCGCGTCTGCTGCTCTCCCCTTTTGACGGAGCGGGAAGTACGGGGATCATTGAAGAAGGCCGCCTGATTCGCATTATCAAACGCCATGACAGCTACGCTCTGATCAATGATGAAAACGGTCGGAGCGGCTGGGTTCCAGATTCATCGTTTGCATTCATTGCCATGACCATGGCAGATAATAAAAAGCCGTTGTAACTCAATAACTAAAACATGCTTACATCGTAAGCGGCATAAGGGGCCGTAACGAAATAGATAACAATGTAATGGTTCTTTCGTAACGGCCCCTAATATTTAACGTAAGGAGGTTTCAAGATCATGAAAAGAAATACACAGCGATTGATGGCACCCTTGCCTATTCTGCTTCTTTTAATCTTTATGCTTGGCCTGTCCTGGCTCCCGGCAAACAGCAGGGCGGCTGAGGATGAAAATATCCAGCTTCTGGAGAAATCGGCCAAGGCATTTTCCTCTGTGGTCAAGAAAGCAGAACCGGCAGTGGTGAATGTCCGGGTGGAAAAAAATGAGGAGATGAACCCTGGTAACCAGTTTAATCCCTTTGATGATCCATTGTTTCAGCGATTTTTCGGACCATCCTTTAAACATCCAAACGCCCCGCAATCCCCTCAACAATTTAAATCCCAGGCCTCCGGTTCAGGCTTTCTCATCAGCGAGGATGGCTATATCCTGACCAATAATCATGTCATTGATAAGGCTGACAAAATAACAGTACGCATGGACGGGGGGCAGGAACTGGCAGCAAAGCTTATCGGTACGGATCCCCAATCCGATGTGGCCCTGATCAAGGTCAGCGACGGCCGGAAATTTCCCTATCTGCCTCTGGGTGATTCCGATAAACTGGAAGTGGGAGAATGGGTCATTGCCATTGGCAGCCCCTTTGGTCTGGACAGTACGGTCACGGTCGGGGTGGTAAGTGCCAAGGGCAGGAACCGGATGGGCATTAATGAGTATGAAAATTTTATCCAGACCGATGCGGCCATCAATCCCGGTAATTCCGGGGGGCCGCTGCTGAATATCTACGGAGAGGTGATCGGCATCAATACCGCGATCTTTTCCCGCAGCGGCGGATATATGGGTATCGGCTTTGCTATTCCAATCAATATGGCCAAGACGGTGAAGGGGCAGTTGCTGGCCAAGGGCAAGGTCACTCGGAGCTGGCTGGGAGTGGCGATTCAGGATATGACTGCTGATCTTGCCCGCTCCTTTAAACTGAAAGAGCAGGCTGGTGCTCTGGTAAGCGAGGTGAGTAAGGACTCTCCGGCAGAAAAGGCCGGAATCAAACAGGGCGATCTGATTACCAGCTATGATGGCAAGCCGGTAAAGGATGTGACTGATCTGCGCAACCGGGTGGCCATGACCCCTCCTGGAAGCAAGATTGATCTCACCCTGATTCGCAATGAAAAGCAGGAGGAGTTAACTGTCCAGGTTGCGGAACAGCCATCTGACATGAAAGCTCTGTCGGGGGCTCCCGAGCAACATCAGCTTTTTCAGAAGATGGGGATGTCACTTCAAGATCTGACCCCAGAGCTGGCTCGTCAGTTTGGTTATACCAAGGGACAGGGCGTGCTTATTGCCGGAGTGACTCCCGGCAGTCCCGCAGCGCTGGCCGGTATCCAGGCGGGTAACTTGGTTGAAGAGGTCAACCGGCAACCGGTGCAGAACCTCAAGGAGCTGCAACAGGTCCTGAAGAAAAGCGGCGACACTCAGGATGTTCTGCTTCTGATTCGCAGCGGTAACCGCAGTTACTATGTGGTGCTGGGAGTGAAATAGGAGAAGCCAGGATCGGCATCCATGGCCACAGCCTTAATGGGGGTGGCCATGGATTGCCCCTGTGTTCAGATTCTAGAATTACTCATGATTGCTTTGTCCTCAAAGTAGCTGATGTAGCGGCTACAGAGCCTGGCGATCAGGGTCGTATCATGACTGATGACCAAGAGTCCCAGCCTCCGGCTTCTGGCAATGTTCAGGATAATCCGCCAGATGTGGGCCTGGGTCAGGGCGTCGAGCATCGAGGTCATCTCATCACAGAGCAGGTAGCGGGTACCCGAGCTGAGTGCCCTGGCCAGGCAGAGCCGTTGCAGTTCACCGCCGGAGAGTTCGTGGGGATAGCGGTCAAGCCATGCCGGTTCAATACCGAGCTCCTGGCGGAGCTCTGCCGTGGGCTCCTCCCCCTCCTGCAGGATTTTACCTGCTTTCCAGCGTGGGTTGACGGCCAGTTCCGGGTGTTGAAACAGGAGCTGGACCGGGCAGTGGCCTGAGCCGGGCAGGGGCGGTCCGTCTACCATTACACTTCCTTTAGCGGGGGGCAGATAGCCCGCCAGTACCTTTGCCAGGGTGGATTTTCCCCGGCCGCTTGGACCGGACATCCCGACAATCTCCCCCGGTTTTATCTGCAGATCAAGATCGTCAAAGAGCCAGGAATGCTGCTTTCCATATCGGTACGCAAGGGTTCTGGCTTCAAGCATGATGACACCTCACCCGGCCTTCGCCTGAATCCTTAAGTTCGGGAGCGCTTTGGCCACAGACGGTA
>JAQVER010000163.1 GCA_028697885.1 Desulfocapsaceae bacterium | reverse complement strand
GTATGATTATGCCGGTTCCAATGACTGGAACATGTATGCCTACGACTTGGATGATGCTACAGACCTGATGAAACTAGGTATGCTCGGTCAGGATCCCGTCAAGAGTGCTAATCAGGTTTACTTAACCATTGAGGCATCGT
Source organism: Desulfocapsaceae bacterium (assembly GCA_028697885.1). Taxonomy (GTDB): domain Bacteria; phylum Desulfobacterota; class Desulfobulbia; order Desulfobulbales; family Desulfocapsaceae; genus UBA2270. The sequence goes on along the minus strand of JAQVER010000163.1, from coordinate 3,354 downwards.
TCTAAATCGTAGTTGTTTATAGAAATAGTTTCTTCATACGATAACAAATAAACGAGCCGCCATTGATTTACCAACATAATTGGTAATTTTAATGGTGGCCTTGTTGTTTCTACCTTTACTTGAAAATCCGATGAAAATGCCCGGGGCATAATGCTATTTTATGCTGGGTCGACCAAGTGATTTAGATCGAAGGAATTTCAGGGGACATCCTTGACAATACTTATCATGGATGTCCCCTGAACTGGCTTTAAACGCCATCATTAATCCTCTGCCTCTTCGCGGAGAAATGACGTGGTACAGAAAAAGTGGACATCAAACTAAAAGCGGTTAGATTGCTCCGAGGAGGTGTTCTATGATAAGAAGAAATAGGAAAAATTACACGAGCGAATTCAAAAGTGAGGCGGTCAAGCTGGTTACCGAGCAGGGGTACCGGGTTACTGAGGCGGCCAGGAATCTTGATGTGCATGACAGCGTTCTGAGGCGGTGGATAAAAGCGGCCGATCCAGAAGCAAGAAGATCCTTCGAGGCCGTTAGGGATGTTCCAGTACTTACGTCGAGAGAACTACAGGCTGAAGCAGGAGAGAGATATTCTAAAAAAGGCGGCAGCCTTCTTCGCGAAAGAGTCGGTCTAAGATTTGAATTTATCGATTCCGTGAAGAAGGCATACTCAATTTCGTTGTTGTGTAAGGTGATGCATGTCAGCCGTAACGGGTATTACAAGTGGAGAAAACGTGGTCCATCAGCGCGCACCCAGGAACGAGACCGCTTCGTCCTGGCGTGGTCAAGTAAAAGTGGACACATTGCCGTTACGAAAAGAGTCAGTGCAATGGTGAAGGCTGCCGCGGCAACCAGGGATGCAGGTGGGAGAAAATCTCAATCCGCACGATAGCGCGGAAGAGTAAAACTGAAAGTACTTCCCTTGCCGAGTTCACTTTCCACCCAGATTTCCCCTCTGTGTGCTTTTACTATTGCTTTCACAATCGATAGCCCCAGACCAATGCCGCCCTGATCATTTTTAATTCTATAGAATGGGTCGAATATGTGCTGAATGTATTCTGCGGGAATCCCCTTGCCTGTATCTGTCACCTGAACAAGAACATACTTTTTTTTCGCCTGGAGCCTTACTGTTATTGACCCTCCCGTTTCAGTATAATTTATGGCATTACCAAGAAGATTCCTGACAAGCCTGTCAATCTGCACGATATCTGCAAATACGAGTAGTGTGCTCTCTTCAGGGAGATCCAAGGATAGATTGATCTGTTTTCTATCCGCCTCAACCCAAACTGCCTCAGTATGTTTTTTTAAATTTACCACAATATCTAGAGGGGTAAAATCGAGTTTGAATTCCTTTGCCTCTAACCTTGATAAATCAAGGAACTCTAAAATGAGTCGCTCCAGCCGCGTAAGTTCATCGTTTATGATTCCAACATAGGTTCCCTGACTTTCCGTAAGGGGACCCGCTTTTCCTTTGAGCAATCGTGCGGTGAAACCTTTGGCGACCAATGTCGGATTCTTCATGTCGTGAGCGATCATCGAAAGAATTTTTTTATTTTCTTCTTCCTTTTGTGCAAGTTTCAGTAATATGAAGACAATAATCAGGAAGATGCCAAGCTTCTCCGCAACATTCCAAGAGTGAGCGATAATAAACAAATGGCCCGGACTGGACATTATGTCGGCCAACAACCAAATGAAGGCACTGGTCAGTGATATAATAATTCCTGGAGTCCTTCCAGCAAAGCGGGTGACAAAGATTACAGGGACAAGATAAGTGATAAGAGAAGAAAATACCGGATCGGTCAAATAATCGAATATCCCTATCACAATTGCCAGCACCAATCCAGATAACACTACTAACAATCTGGATTGGTTGTTGAAAAACTTTCCAACATGCATCTCGTGAAATAATTTCATCTTCTGATAATCACTTATTGTCGTTGCAACGGAGATATAAAACTGAGACATGAAAGCCTGTCGAATACATGTTGACCCTGATTCAGGCTCACAATATTAAGATTACCAGAATGAATCTTAACCAATTTAACATTGGTCGTAAATAGTAGCTTCTTCCTGCTGGATAGGGACGAGGGCCAGGTCTTAAACATTGGATTGACTTTTACAATTCACAACGTCCTCATGCCAATCTTAACGACAAAACACCGAATGAGGCATGTTGGCAAAAAAACAGGCCCGGATACGCCGGAGCGATTCACAAACTGGGGCATAAACATGAAGGCTATCCACCTTGTTTCCGTCGCCAACCTGTCCTCATGGCTGAGGCCAGCTTTCCTCTCAAAATATTTTTCATAATTTCTGGTGAAAATATTTCAATTGTGATTGGATAAAATAACAAGTGTTTGTGACGAGGAGAACTCAGGGAGAAGGTCAAGTTTCAGTTATCCAAGGTGAAGGTTGTCATTAGTACCCTCAAAAAAAATGGAACTATTTTCAAAGCATGAATATCTCTATATCCCATATCAATAGGATATGGAGATAAGTGCATTGGTTTGCAATTGAGGGGGGAAAAGAGACAGGGGCATTCTTTACCTATCGGAGAGAAAAAATGCTTTATGCATCCGTATTGTCAGATACAGGCATAAAACCTTATGCCAAAGCGGTATGGCCAATAACCTTTCTTTTGATCTTCTTAATCTCATGGTGGACACCTGTAGAGGTTGCTTTTGCTGATGTTTCCAGAACAACGCAAGCAAGCCAAGAGCCTTCCAAGGCGCTAAATCTTTCCGAACAGGAGCGCGCTTGGCTGGATCGGCATCCGGTAATACGAATCGGTGTGGATGCTGAGTTCCCTCCATATGAATTTGTCAATCAGTACAATCAACACAGCGGTATTTCAAGAGATTATCTAAAAGAACTTTCAAAAATCCTGGGTATCAGGTTTGAGATGGTTTCAGGCCTGAATTGGTCCGAGATCTTAAAACAGGCTAAAGGCAAAAAGATTGATTTACTGCCCCTGGTCACAGCCTCGCCGGAACGTAATGAATACCTTACCTTCACCGCTCCCTATGTCCGCTATCAAGTTGCTATCATATCGCAGGCAGGTGCTCCACCTGCGCAGACACTTTCTGATCTTGCAGGCAAAAAAGTCGCCTTGGTTGAAAATTATATTTCCACCAAACAGGTCCTTGAGCACAACCCGAATATTCAGCCTTATTATGTGAAAAACGTGATGGAGGGTCTGAAATCAGTGGTAGATGGATCAACAGCTGCCATGATTTCCGATACCATTTCAGCATTAGGAGCCATGGGCTTTTCACATAGTACAGGTTTGCCCATGTTTAAAGCCATAAGCGTATTTTCCTTATGTACTGTATTTGGAGTGGCAACATAAATTATGTC
>JAQVER010000087.1 GCA_028697885.1 Desulfocapsaceae bacterium | reverse complement strand
TCGCCTCACCCATCGATGTCGTCCGGATTAAACATCTGATCACTCTACTTGATACCGAGATGAAGCAGAGTGAGGGAAACATCCATGTGGTCTATCTACAACATGCAACAGCGAAAGACCTGGCAACGGTATTAACCGCTCTCCCCGGTCAACAGAGTACTGATCCGGCAAAAAAAGGTGAGACACCGACTATTTCAAAAGATGTCAAGATTATGCCTGATACGGAGACCAACTCTCTGATCATCACTGCCTCCCGTACCGAATTCAGAGAGCTGGAAAATGTCATCAAAAAGCTGGATATCCCCAGACGGATGGTCTATCTCGAGGCGCTGATCATGGAGGTGGATGCTGATGCCACCTTTGATGTGGGTGTCAACTGGATGGCAGGGGGTGTCTTTGCTGATGGGACAGGACAGATGCTCACCGGATTTACCGCCAATGAGAACGGATATAAACTGTCAGACACCATCGGTTACACTGCTGCTGTTCCCGCTACTGATACGACTGCTGCTGTTCCTGCTAATGCTGCTATTGGCAAAGGGTTTTCCTTGGGCGTTTTAAAACAGGGGATCAAGATCGGCGGCATCACCTTTCCAGATATCGGTGCCGTATTAAGGGCCTACAAGACAGATAGCAATGTCAATGTTATTGCCACTCCCCAAATCCTGACTACTGACAACAAGAAAGCGGAAATCAGTATCGGTGAAAATACACCTTATCTCACCAGAACACAGGCCGCCATAGACAGCACCGGCACAACCACAGACACAGGCTCCATCGGTTACCAGAACTATGAATACAAGGATATTGCCACCAAGCTGACCATCACCCCGCAGATCAATCAGGCCGATATCTTGCGCCTGGAAATCGCCACCGAGGTCAGCAAACTCAAAGCGGGTTCTGCGGCTGACAAGCCCACAACCTTCAAACGCACCGCCACGACCACCGTCCTCGTCAAAGACAACAATACCATTGTCATCGGCGGCATCATTGGCCAGGACGATACTGAAGGCGAGTACAAGATTCCTCTGTTAGGGGACATTCCGCTGCTTGGCTGGCTTTTCAAGGAGAAAAGTACCAGCCGGAAAAAGACCAACATGTTCATCTTTATCACCCCCAGAATCATTAAGAATCCTGGTGACATGGCCGGGGTCACAGATCTCAAGACCAAGACCATCGAAAAGGATATCCCCGAGGCAAAACAAATCCTAGCTAACCCGATGGATAACGCCCATGTCATGACCCTGATTGACCAAGGTTTTGAGCTGATGCAAAAAGGAAAGTACGAGGAAGCTAAAGAACAGTTCAACAACGCCCTGCGTATTGATCCTTATAATCCTTACGCCCAATTCAATCTTGCCACGATCAGTGAGCGGGAAGATAAACCTCAGCAAGCAATCAAATATTACCAAATGATCTTGGACAATAACAGTAAGCAGGCAGCATTGCTTAATTCCAAAAACCCCAACGTGGATAGTGCTCTTCTTGAAACTTGCAGAGAGAATCTCAAGCGATTACAGAAAACACATCCACCTCCCAGTGAATCGACCAACCAGAATTATTAAGTAATCTTGGACAGAGCGGTATCAACAAACACCCATGAACCAGTTACAAAACATCCTGACTGAACACTTCCATCTGCCGCCAGAGGCCGGAGAACTAGCCTTGGAGGCTCAGACGGAAAAAGGCGGTCAATTAGTCCGGATCCTGATCAAACAGAACGACCTCGACGAGATTGATCTTCTGGAAACTCTCGGACAACAGTTAAATATGGAGGTTACACGCACACTTCCACCTGAAATCCAGACTGATTTCACCGCCAGCATTGCCATCGCCTTTCTGAAAAAAAACAGTATGGTTCCAGTGGCAACGCAGGACGATGCCTATATTGCCATCAATGATCCATTCAGTTTTCAGGCCCTTGATGATCTTCGCGCCATCCTGGGTTGGAGCGGTGTCCGGCCAGTCCTCTGCCCCCTGGCTGCCATTACCACAGCCATCAATTTTTCCTACGACATGACCCAGGATTCAGCTGAGGAGGTCATGCAGGACATTGACAGTGAAGATCCTGAGGCCCTTTTTTCCGAGATTGAAGAGACAGGTGACCTGCTTGACGACACCAGTGATGCCCCGGTCATCCGCCTGGTAAACCTCATGTTTTCTCAGGCCGTGCGCGACAATGCCTCTGATATTCACATCGAGCCCTACCAGAACAGCCTGAAGATCCGCCAGCGCCTGGACGGCATCCTCTACGACATGCTCAGCCCGCCCAAACATGTCCAGTCGGCGCTGATCTCAAGAATCAAAATCATGGCCAATTTGAATATTGCTGAAAAGCGGCTGCCTCAGGATGGACGCATTGAGTTGAAGGTCGGCAATAAAGATGTTGATCTCCGGGTCTCCACCCTGCCCACCTCCTTTGGCGAACGGGTCGTACTCCGACTCCTCGATAAGTCTTCGGTATTAATTACCCTGACCGAGCTCGGCATGCCCGATGACCGGTTCATTCCTTTTTCCCAACAGATCAAGGCGGCCAACGGTATCGTCCTGGTCACCGGCCCTACCGGCAGCGGCAAGACCACCACCCTCTATGCGGCCCTGACGTCGATTAACAACACCGATATCAATATCATTACTGTAGAGGATCCCATCGAATACCGGATCAGTGGTATAGGCCAGGTTCAAGTCAACCCCAAGATCGACCTCACCTTTGCCTCCGGCCTCCGTTCCATTGTCCGACAAGATCCGGATGTTATTCTGATAGGCGAAATCCGGGACACAGAAACGGCAGAGATTGCAATCCAGTCGGCCCTTACCGGTCATCTGGTCTTTTCCACCCTGCATACCAATGATGCCGCCAGTGCAATCACAAGACTCATCGACATGGGCGTCGAACCCTTTCTTCTTTCATCATCTATCAATGCCATCCTCGCTCAGCGTCTGGTACGTATTATCTGCCCTCACTGCAAAGAGGCTTATACACCGGAGAAGGAAGCGCTGCTTAAACTGGGGATCAAGCCGGATGAACCCACCCAGCTGGCATACAGAGGAAAGGGATGCGCGAAATGTCACCATACCGGCTACAAGGGAAGATGCGGTATTTTTGAGCTCCTGCTCATGGACCGCGAGATGAAGCACATGATTCTGACAACCGCCAACGCCGAAGAAATAAAAGAACAGGCCATCAAAAACGGGATGATAACCCTGCGCCAGGACGGCGCCATGAAGGTCCTGCAGGGCATCACCACCATTGAAGAGGTGTTCAGGGTGTCAAAGGAGTAAGGAAATTCGTGTACCAGCGAACCTCCTTACTCCTTATCAACACCGGCTTTCAAAAAGAATCTTCCGAAATTTTTCCTCATCACTACCGCCATCCGCTCGAAGGCGAAAGCAGGAGATTGGCGTCTCGACTTCAAACTTCCTGAGATCATACCTTAAATCTACTGATCAGCTCCCGAAGTTTTTCGGCAAGGCCGGCCAGATCATTGGCGCGGCCATTGACCTCACCGGCGCTACGGCTCATCTCCTGGATGACCCCGCTAACCCCGCTGATATCTCCGGCAATATCACCGGATACCGCTGAGGTCTGGGCCACGTTTTCATTGACCTCACTGATGCCCTGAGCCGCCTGTACCACATTACCGCCTATCTCACCCGTGGTCGCAGCCTGCTCTTCAATGGCCGCAGCAATGATGGTGACAATCTCGTTCACCTGATCAATCACCGCTGAGATCTCACGAATCTCGTCAATGGTCTCACCCGTTGATGACTGAATCCCTTCAATCTGCTGTTTAATCTGCTGAGTAGCATCCGAGGTCTGCTTGGCCAAGACCTTAATCTCGTTGGCGACTACGGCAAAGCCTTTACCGGCCTCACCGGCTCGCGCCGCCTCAATGGTCGCATTCAGGGCCAGCAGATTGGTCTGCTCTGAAATCTCGCTGATCACCTCAGTCACCTTACTGATCTCACTTGCCGCCTTGCCAAGCACATTTACTTTCTCAGAGGCCTCGCGGGCCTGCTCCACCGCTGCACGGGTAATAGAACTTGCTTTTTCAGTATTGTCGGCAATCCTGGAAATAGTAGCACTCATTTCCTCGGTCGCAGTGGCCACCATATTTACATTGGTGGCAGCCTGTTCACTGGCTGCCGCCACAGAGTTCATGTTGGCGCTCATTTCCTCGGCAGCAGCAGCGACACTATTAGTCCGTTCAGATGAGTTGTTTGCACCTTCCTCCATACCTCTGGCCAGAGTAGAAAGTTCACCGGAAGAAGACGCCATCGATTGCGCACTGTCCTGAAGATCAATTACTATTTTTCGGACATTGCGCAGGAAGGCGTTAAAACAGGTGGCCAGTTCAGCAAACTCATCAAGCACCCCTGACTGGTAGCCATCAGGGCATTGCCGACAGTTCTTGAATTGGTTTGAGAGAAGCCTCGGACATCGAATCACCGACGCAAAAGAGCCACAGGTCTCCCAGCAGTTAGAACTTTCATCGTCGCAACCACATTCCAGATGTGCCTCCTGCAATCCATCAGGGCAATTCAGCGCCTTCAGCCCTTTGCTCAGGATATGCTGGGTCAAATCACCACGGCCAGCCTTCTCAAACGTGTCGATAACCATCCGCAACGGGTTGTTAATCAAACGATTAATGATAAAATTCAATACCAGCAGCAACAACAGGAGAAAAAAAGCACCGGCGGCAATCATCTTGTACAGATTGGTAGAGATTGTGGCAATATTCGTGCTGATATTATTGGGAATGGCCAGAATACCAATGACCTTGCCACTAAAATCCTTCAATGGCCCATAGGCGATAAGCAGCTCCTTGCCATCCTTGCAAACCTGATCAAAAACGACAGCATCTTGCTCCATAACCTTGCGCAAAAAGGGATACCGCTCCTCAGGGATGGACAGGGAATGCGTTTTTGCCAGATACTTGAAGCCCTTCCCGTCCGGAACGACAACAGAGACATCAACACCGAATTGTTCTTTCAAAGGCATTACCAGGGCATCATTAAGGTCTTTACCAAACTCAACGACACCAACATGTTTTCCCTCATAAAAGACAGGAACCACTCCTCGCAACCCAAGGCCGGCAACCCCTATTTCAAGACCCGAAACGGCCTGTTTCTGTTGGTTGGCCTGGACCACCGTCTGCCGCATCGCAGTCAGGTCATCATTAAATTTTTCAGGTTTGTGGAGGCGAAGGAAAGAAGTGGCAGGAGGAGTCAAGAACTGAAACTGAGCCAGATGAAGCTTTTCCTTGAGATTTTTGAACATCGGCAGAGTAATACGAGAAAGTTCGCCCCGGTTCCGCTCTGCAAAGAAACGCTGCACCTCCGGCGTTTCTGCTACCACAAAGGCCATGGACAATGCTTCTGCCGCACTGTCCTGAAAAACCTTCTGCACCTGATCATATTTGGCCTGAATTCGTAATTGTTCTCCCTGAAAAAAAGCCTTTCTTTTCTCCATTGCCGTGCTGACAACAATTGCACCCACCAGGAGGAAAAAAGAAAAGCCGATGAGAACCAACAATTTCACCTTCACGGTCTGGGGTATAATTTTCCTCAACATTATTTCATCAATCCTTGTCAATGTGGGTATCTTGCAGAAGATTCAATATCCTTGGTTCAAAATGACCATGATGATCTTTCGCAGATAGCATAATTTAATAAAATAGGCCGAAAAACAACACATTGGCCAAGAAAAAATGGGGACAATTTATTTCATAATACTCCATACAGAATTCAGATAATACCAAGCTTCTTTAACACCAGCAGCAGAAGAACAAGCAACCCAAGAAGTAAAAGTGCAGCCAGGGCACCCCGCAACTGCCCACCACCAAATCTTGGTGCTTTTTCCTTCGCATCCAGAGCAGCAGAACGAAGCTGACAGACTCCACAATAAAATTTAGAATCAACCTCCTGCATAAATTCTGGATGAAAAGACTCACCACAACCATCACAGACACGGGTTGGCATGGCTGTTGACTCAGGCCCTTCGCCTTTGTCCTTGGTTTCTTCAACCGGCAACACAGGCTCATCCTCATGAACAATTTCCGGCTCTGGTTCCGCTTCCGGCTCGGGAACAACTTCCTCCTCAGGCTCCGGTTCCGGCTCGGGAACAACTTCCTCCTCAGGCTCCGCTTCCGGCTCGGGAACAACTTCCACCTCGGGCTCCGCTTCCGGCTCGGGAACAACTTCCTCCTCAGGCTCCGGTTCAGGCTCGGGAACAACTTCCTCCTCGGGTTCCGGTTCCGGCTCGGGAACAACTTCCTCCTCAGGCTCCGGTTCAGGCTCGGGAACAGTTTCAAGTTCCATTTCTGCTACAGGCTCAAGGAATATTTCCTCAACACCTGCAGGAGACACAATACCGCCGCCTTCCTCCACCGCGATACCCACTTCGCCAGCAATCTCAATAGCGCTAACTGGCAGCCCTATCAACCTGTCTTGCGTCAGTAAAAATACTTTTTCACAGCGCGGACACCTGAGTTTCATGCCGACCATAGAATCCGCCGCCGAACCAATAACGCCACAATGCGGACAAGCGATCTTTTGTACCATGACCTTAAAAACCTTATCACATTGCGGACATCGGACCTTTTCTCCAGGCATAGAGCCATGCGCGGAACCAACTACCCCGCAATGAGGACAAGTAATTTTCATTTACACCTCCAACTCAAGTATTGTTCACCACGTCATGCACGCTCCACAAAAGGATCTTCTAACTTGTAGTATAAAAAACGAAGCAAATCAAACAGGATTTATCCCTTAACAGGAATTTACGAGTCATTTCTAAACAATAACCCCAAAAACCATTCATAAATTTCACCCCCATATTTTTCATTGACTCACATACCAATTTCAAATGAAATAACTCTAATTCAACAAAGGTGTTTACAACTACTCAAATCAACTACTCAAATGAGTTCTCATTTCCATTGACCAGCCCGTGAATCGACAACTAGACTGCATTATTTTTTGATAGATTTAGGGCAATAACCAAATAATGTTACTAACAAATAGGAGTGTATCGATTCGCAGCCCAATAAAACGACATCCCCTACGACTTGGATAATTAACCTCCATCTTTCATATTCAATCCATATTTCAGAAGACATCCTCATCGCGCCAGTAGTTCTTGGCAGTGGAGCCATAACCATTTTTGGAACGGCAATCGGTTTCAGAAAACTGAACTACGAACGGATCGAGACCGATAATAGGCGAGCACTCTTTCCATTATTAATCAAGAATAGAGTCACCCGGACCCAAGATCCTAAACTTGCTCTTGTCCTCCAAGTTACCTCTTCAAATGAAAAAGAATGGCTTCATTTTGAATTTGAATGGTTTCGATTTGAACTTTTTAGAGCAAAAAGTATATGATAATACAATATTGAACCCAAATGTCCGGTTTAGGAAATTATATCTGGATAATCTGCTGTTGCAGCATAGGGTAAAATTTTCTCACCACCTCTCAAAAGAGAGAGAAGCAGGATTGGGACGTTCAAATGAATATTACAACAATCCCCCAAACGGACTTGATAATACACGGAAAAACGCACAAATCAGTCTATGACAGATACAGTGAAAATACCAAGCCAGGAACTACGTAAACGGGCAGAAAAAAAAGTTCTGGAAAACAAGGCCACAGCTCATGAACTACTCTCACCCGAGACTTCAAGTCAATTACTTCATGAACTACAAGTGCATCAAATCGAGCTGGAGATACAAAACGAAGAATTACGAGACACTCAACATAAACTGGAAATCTCGCAAGCGCATTACTTCGACCTCTACAATCTGGCCCCGGTGGGCTATTTGACGCTGAATGAACAGGGAATTATTATAGAGGCCAATCTCACCTGTGCCAATTGGCTTGGCGTGGTTAGAGCCAAGCTTGTCAATCGACCACTCTCCCATTTTATCTTCAGCCAAGATCAGGACCGTTACTACCTCCATCACAATCAGCTGACGGCAACAGAAAAAACTCCCCAAGAATGTGAGTTGCGAATGGTGCGTGCGGACTGTTCCTTATTCTGGGCACATCTACAGGCAACCTCGGCCCAGGAAGTTGATGGCACATCTGAATGCCGCATCGTGATAAGTGATATCACTAAACAGAAACTTTTTGAGGAAGAGCTACGTCTAAGTGAAGAAAAATTTAGAACCATTGCCGACTATACCTATGACTGGGAGTACTGGTTAAGCCCCACCAAGGCATTGCTTTACAACTCGCCATCCTGTAAAGGATTGACCGGCTTTTCCGCAGAGGAGTTCATGTCCGAACCGAAACTCCTTTTCTCTATTATTCATCAGGATGACCGAGAGAAATTCAACGATCATCAAAAATGCTGCTGTGAAACATCAACAGAGGCCAGACACATTACCTTCAGGATTATCACCAAAGACGGAGGAATGCGCTGGATTGGTCACAGCTGTCAGCCCGTATACAGCGCTCAAGGTCAATTTCTCGGCAGACGGGCGAGCAACCGCAACATAACCAAACAAAAACTCCTTGAGGAAGAAATAAAGCTGAATGAAGAACGATTACGCTTGGGTCTTGAGGCCTCTACTGACGGAGTCTGGGACAGAAATCTTATCTCCAATGAAGTGTATTATGGTGAAAAATGGTACACGGTTCTTGGATATACGGAGTTCGATGTCAAAGAAAAATCTCTGACTTGGGAAAAGTTACTTCACCCCGACGACAAATCTAAAACCATGGTAGCTATTCAGCAGCATCTGGACGGATTAACCCCTCACTATGAATCGGAATTCCGGATGCGCAACAAGGCCGGAAAATGGCAATGGTTTCTATCCCGGGGGAAAGTGGTGCAAAAAAGTAAGAAAGGAATCCCTCTCCGCTTCCTGGGAACCAATACTGATATTACGAAAAACAAAATAAACGAACTAAAACTGCAGGACATGCACGATATTCTGGAACAGAAAGTTACCGAACGAACCAATGAGATATTGGAAGTAAATGTCGCCCTGAAAGTCCTGCTGAAAAAAATGGAAAAGGATACAATCGATCTGGAACAGAAGATTACAGACAATATCTCTACGCTTATCAACCCCTACCTGGAGAAACTGCAAGATCTCGATCTGGACGCACAACACAGGATCATAGTAGACATGTTGATAGCCAATTTGAAAAATCTGACATCATCCTTTACCCACGTCGTTTCTTCAGAAATGAACAAACTCACCCCCACGGAACTACAGGTTGCAAACCTGGTAAAATTTGGGAAAAATACCAAAGAAATCGCCGCACTGATGAATCTTGCACCCGGAACAATAAGTATTCACAGAAAGAACATCAGAAAAAAACTCGGCATATCCCAGCACAAAACCAACCTCCAAGCATATCTGTCTTCCAAAACCTGACCTGCTCCCCAAAGACAACAACTCCGTTGCTCCCAGGTAGAATTTTATCAAAAACACTTTCTCACTGTGGAACCTAAGCCAGGGTCTGGACAACTACCTCTCCCTTAATGGATAGTTTTTCTATCCACTCCCTATCCACTTTTACTCCATTGTATTCCTCTTTTTTCTGACGCATACTATTTATATAAGATAAACACGATCCTTTAGTTTATCTCCATTGCCGGAGCCAGCAGAACCTCGGGCAACAGCGGACAATAAGGTAATGGCTGGAACAACTTTCAAGAACATTTCAATTCATACTGCTTTGCTCAACAAGGGGGCGTAAAACGCTCTGATACCATTCTCTTTTACTCAGGAGGATAATCATGAAAAATTCATTCTATTTTCTAGTATGTCTCTTGTTTTTGAGCCTTACGCTCAATAGCATGGATGTAAATGGGCAGACAGTTGACTTGGCCAAGCCTGCCGCCTCAAAAGCCGGTGGAGGTGGCGGAGGGGGCGAACCGTCAGAACAGGGCCAGCTCTACGGTGACCTCTATGTCATTGCCCGTTACCTGGGAGGGGAAACCAAAAACGTTCCGGCATTTGATGCGAGTGGCAACCCCATTATGGTGCAGGTACCTGGTGATCCGCTGGTCTGTGGCAGCACCCCCTGCCTGGTCTGGCAGCAGGCGTGGACCACGGAAACTGCCGTCGGTGGTGAACCGAAATTGAGCGAGCCATTTGCCACGTACCAAATACTGGATGATTATGATAATCCTATACTCAATCCGGATACTGGGACTTATTATTATGCAGCTCCCTACCCCAGTCAATGTGTGCAACCGGTGGCTGACTCAGTGCGATGGGGCGACATATCCTCCAAAACCGGCCTCGACGAGAACCGTCTTCCTCTGGATTACATCTATGATGCCACTCACTCCACTACCGATTGCGCTGTAACGGATGCTGTTTTCCTGGCAGCTGGCGAGGAATGGGATGGCATCACTTATTACACCGAAATTTCCTATCCTGATCTTATTCAGGAAGTATCATTCGGCCGCCTCAGTCTGGCTCGATCTCCTGAAGCAACACACGATAAGGCCTTTGACGAAGCGATCACAAATCTGAACAATGCCAAGAAAATCGTCCTTGATGCTACCGGCCGATTGGTGTTGACTACCGACGTTTATGATGAATTTCTCACTAACCCCGACGGCTCTCCCGTCTGGCTAAAAGAAGTGACGAAGACCATCGACTCACCGCGGGAAAACCTGGCGATCTACATGAAGCTGATGAAGGACGGAAACCTGATCACTCCAGCGTATGAGCGAGCACCCATCGACATGTCGAAAAACGGCGGCAATCCTAATGTCCTTGAGGACGGCCCGTCCACAGCTTTGCGTCCAACCATCAATATCGAACTCATGAAGAATATGGGGCTCGGCAATCTGGTCGATGCAGCTAACAGGACGACCTACTATGCAAAGTATGATAAGACACTGAAAAAGGTGCTTGTCTCTTTAAGCCCTCTTCCCGGTTACGAGAAAGCAGACGGGATCATCGAAAAGGCGCCGTCCGATGTCTGCCGCGGCGATGACCTTCCTTTCGGCGCCACCTTTTTGGCTTCGGCAGCCGATAAAAGTGGATCCATCACCATGGACGAGATTGTTTACCTCAACTCCATCCTCAGGATCAATAAGGTAGTCGGACTCAGCGATGACGGGACTATCAATTACAGAAAAAATCCGGTCTATTTCAATTTTGCCACCAACCCCTATGACTATGAAAGAGGAAACACGTTTATGAATCGTGGGCGGGTAGTCGGCCAGCCGGGTGGGGGGCTTCCGGCAACCTATGATGGTTATGTAAATGTACTTGTGGAAGAAGAACTAACTCCAGGGACCTGGGTTGATACAGGGATGCCGATCTTTAAAACAGTGTTTGGCGAGGTAGATTATTCCGGCACCAATATCTCCGGATTTACCACCATGGCTGATGATGACGTGCACACTATTAATTATATCCATACCTATCAGATCCCTGGTTTGCGGTAACCGCATTCCACCCCGTACGTAACTCCCCTGGCCGCTCCACCTCAGGAACGGCTGGGGGGTACCAGATTACTGAGACGATCCAAATACCGACGTCACGGTCGGTATCTATACCGGTACAGAGTATGGTTGATGAGATCCTCGGAGGATAGCTTTCAGGGGACCTTGAAAACTCGGTTTTTCGTTTACGCTCAAGGCATACAAAAAGATTTATCACGGGTTGAATGCTAATATCCCAAAGATATAATTTTAAAACCAACGCAGAGATTAAACGACAAAACCATTTTTCAAGGTTCCCATTCATTGGAGACGTTCAGAACTGATCTGAGAGTTGCTGACTCTTCAGTCGTACCTGTCTCATCAATCCCGAGCCTTTACGGTTCTATACACAGAGATCGACCCGCTCTTTATGTATAGACCACCCCTGCTGTCCACGGCAACCTTCACCTGCCTCGCCCTCACCAATCTCGAAAGCACTTTCTCAGAGCCAAACCTGATCGTGTCAGGAGAGGCAAGTGTCACCGCCACCCCGAGCTATGCCACCTGAAATCAGGAACCACAGATCCTGTTCTATCCTGTTTCTCTCCCTATCAATTTTGGATAGCAGCTGTGATAGTGGACAAGCGCTGGGAAGATATCCCCGAAGATGATGAGCAATAACGAAATAAATAGTAGGCGGATATACAGATAACATGTCATGGAAGAATTTTAGAAAGGTCCTAATTATTTTCCAAAAAATGTAACCTTTTGCATCGTCAATCGTTTTTAAATTAAGATAATTTATAAAGCTACATCCATTAAAGACAACCTTTGCCCGGAGATGCAGGATATGAGCGAAGAACAAAAGTTACTTATTATGTGCGCAGCTTGTAAAAAGGCGAGGGATGAGAATAATAACTGGGTCACTATCGATACGCATATCCTCAATTTTTTCCATGATCACATAAGTCATAGCATATGCCCCAACTGTCTAAGCGTATTATACCCCTGGATGAAAAACGAAACAGGACCTGCAAGCAGACAAAAGTACAACTAAATCAACACATATGCTCAGCGAGCCTTTGTAATGTCCGAAAAATACCAAATTTTCTATGAAGAGTATAAAAATAAGCTCTTCAGTTATTTAATATACAAAAGTGGCGATCATGAAACTTCCAAAGACATTATGCAGGAAAGTTTCACCCGTCATTTTCAGAATTACGGGCATGATGCCATTTTATCCCCGGCACTTCTGTTTACTATTGCCAGGAATGCACTCGTGGATCATTGGCGACAGCAGAAAAAATTCCCTGTATCGGAAGATATTATTTCACAGACTGCTGCCGACCAAGAAAGCTCTCTCATTAGCCAGGAAACAACCGACAGGATTCATAAGACAATGAGCAAGCTCCCAGAACTGGACAGAGAGATTTTAACACTTGCCGTTGGCGGTGTTGCTTATAAAGAGATAGCTGCAACGTTCGGATTAAGTATAGAAAACATCAAGGTAAGAGTTCATCGATCGAGAACCAAGTTACGTCAGATGATGAAAAACGAGGTGGAATAATGGATCATTTAATCAGCATGTATATTGATAACGAACTTTCCATAGACGAGAAGATACTTTTTGTCGAACACGTCTATGACAACAAACCATATAAAGACGATGCTGTTAGTATGCTCGAGCAGGAAAAACTGCTGAGTGCCTCACTCAACAAAACAGCCCCGGCTGTTGAACTGAAGACCACACGCGCCAAGATCCTGCCTCTTTTTAACCGCTCACTGGGCTGGGCCGTTGCAGCCTGTCTGTTGGTCCTGTTTTCCTTTATGGCCAGACAGGATTTCACCCACATAAAACCAGCCGTAGTAGAACCAACTGCGGTTCTGCACCGGTTCGTAATTCATAACCAGAAAGCCCAAAAAGTCGAGATTAGCGGCAGCTTCACAAACTGGAAGAACGTTCCTCTCGTTCCCTCTGGCACAAACGGCTACTGGGAAATATCATTGAAACTGCCAGCAGGAGAACATCACTATACCTTTATTGTCGACGGCTCAAAACCCCTTCCAGATCCAACTGTTGCCACCCAGGAATCTGATGATTTCGGCTCAACCAATTCTATTCTCAAAGTGGATACCGAAAATGAACAATACCCCTTTTCTTAATCTGCAAGGTCTCTTACTGATTTTCACCCTTTTAACCTTGGGATGTGCTCAGCAACATTCCGTGCAAGTCCATGATGACTCTGTGTCCTTTTATTACAATGACGCCAAGGCCAAAGAGATATTTTTTGCCTCCTCTACAGATCATTTTACCTATCACCCAGCGACCAAAGGATCTGGAGATGTATGGCAGGTGACCATCCCCCTGAGTAAAGAATTTTCCTATTTTTATATCGTTGATGGAAAAGTTACCGTTCCGGATTGTCCGAACACCGTGCTTGACGACTTCGGAACAAAAAATTGTCTTTATGTCTCTGTCATGTAACCATTTGCATGATCCAACGTATCTAACATTAAAGATTCACCAATATATTTTAATTGAAGGAGAAACCGTAATGAAAAAAATGACTGTTCTAACAGCGTGTATTCTGCTGGCATCATCACATGCTGTTGCAGCTGACCTGACGAACGACGAAAGCACTCAACTCCAACCCCGGGAAGAAGCAACCATACATTACCAAGCCCGGATCGCCCCGGATGGTACCCCTGCCATGCTCCAGGCCATGCAACGATACCAATTCAGACATGAAAACACTATACGCGTCCGTAGTATGATCCAAGATGCAAAACAGCAAGGCCTGCCTACCACCCCCTTGATAAGTAAGGTGTATGAAGGGATCGCGAAGAAGGCGAACGAAGACAATATTGTTCAGGCGGTCAAGCGGGTACAAAGCAGATATGAGCATGCTTATCGACAGGCGAGTACGCTCAGCATCGACAAACAACAAGCCAAGCAGTTGGGACAAATTCTGGCCGATGCCTATACAGCTGGCCCGCAGGAAGAGGATGGTGCCCAGATTATGACTCAGCTGCAAACCAGGACAAGAACAACAAATCAGGAAGAAGCCAAAAAGCTCATGGTTCAAACCATGATTACTGCCCGTATCATGGCACGTATGGGTGTTGACTCCACAACTGCTTCTGCGGTTCTTGTCAATGCTCTACAGAATTCTTATCAAGCCCGTGAAATGTACACCCTGCAAAATGCTTTTACAGAACAGGCCAGATATGGATCACCTGAAGATGTTGCCAGAGGGTTTTCTGCTGATATAACTAAGGGGGCCGCTGCATCAGAGCTCGGCAACCAATCAAATACCAGTGGAGCTATGAACGCTGGATCCAGATCTGGAGGCTCCAGTGATTCTGGTAGTTCCAGCGGTGGTTCAAGTGGCGGATCCGGAGGTTCCAGTGGCGGTTCCGGCGGCTCCAGTGGTGGTTCCGGCGGCTCCGGCAGTTCCGGTGGTTCCGGCAGTTCCGGTGGTTCCGGCGGCTCAGGCGGTTCCGGCGGCTCCGGAGGTTCAGGAGGTTCAGGTGGTTCCGGCGGCTCAGGCGGCTCAGGCGGTTCCGGCGGCCGTTAATAGTGCAACTATATGACATTATTCATTTTCTGTAGCGAATGTTTCTCATGAGAGAATACGCAACCACAACTCAGGCAGAAGAAACGAAAGAGACAGATGTTTCCAGTTTCCAATTTTCACTACATGATTGGCATGTAGAACAAGCAAGGAGGCAACATGCATACGAATCGTAGAGTCTGCCAACGACATGCTACCATGGGGCTGATATCCAGCATGTGGAATGGAAAATCTGCCTGTATTGGGGTTGTTGAAGATGTTTCAAT
>JAQVER010000086.1 GCA_028697885.1 Desulfocapsaceae bacterium | reverse complement strand
GGCTTGGCCCGCGAAGAGTTCATCATCAACTCCCACATCGGCCTCCACCCCCTGGCTTTGTACAACTACGAGGAGCTGAAGAAATCCGATGATCCGGTAAAGCAGGACATCGTCAAGCAGATCGATGCCAAGACTGGGGCATATGCCGACAAGAAGCAGTTCTTCATCGACAAGGTTGCCGAGGGTGTCGGCCGTATTGCTGCCGGTTTTTATCCCAAGGACGTCATCGTCCGTCTCTCCGACTTCAAGAGTAACGAATATGCCAACCTCGCAGGCGGCACCCTGTATGAGCCTGAAGAGGAAAACCCCATGATCGGCTGGCGCGGTGCCTCACGTTATTACGACCCGAAATACCGGCCTGCCTTTGAGCTGGAGTGCCAGGGTCTACTCAAGGCACGGAATGACATGGGCCTGACCAACATCAAGCTCATGGTTCCCTTCTGCCGTACCCCTGCGGAAGGCAGAAAGGTCATCGAGGTGATGCGCGAATGCGGTCTGGTTCAGGGCGAGAACGGTCTGGAGGTTTACGTCATGTGTGAGATCCCCAGTAACGTCATCTCTGCCGACGCCTTTGCCGACATCTTTGACGGCTTCTCCATCGGCTCCAACGATCTGACCCAGCTCACCTATGGGCTCGATCGTGACTCGGGCATTATTAGCGGCATCGCCGATGAACGTGACGATGCCGTAAAAGACATGATCCGCATGGTCATCGCCACCGCTAAACGGCGCGGCAAGAAGATCGGTATCTGCGGTCAGGGCCCATCCGACTTCCCGGAATTCGCCACCTTTCTGGTTGAACTGGGCATCGACTCCATGAGCTTGATCCCAGACACCGCGGTCAAGACCCGATTGGCAGTGCACGAGAAGGAAAAAGAAATGGGAGTCAACCCTAAATAATCAAGTAGTAGTGTGAGGTCAGCTGAGAATGCTGATCTCACACTACTACTCAAAGAGATAGAACCTTCATCTCATCGCAACTCAAATATCATTTTGTATATGTCTTCAGCAAACTTGGCCACCAGATCTATCCAAGTTTAATCCTTCACACTGTTACCATCTTTCATCCCGAGACGTCATCTCAACACTTCCACAGAATCATCGCTGTCATTCACCCTATCGAAAAGCCTTGCAGACTCCCTCAGGAGAAGCACCTAACTCAGCTTCTGAACGCTACCAGCCTGAAAGTGGAGAGATATAAGGATTCCCCAATTAAGACAAATCCCCCTTGAAAAATTATCTAACATCCTCAAACACGTTAGGCGACTGACCAGGTATCATGCCACGCCAGAATCAGCTTCGCTTGGCTAGCTTGATTTTACTTCCTATCGACTCATCCAGACCCTGCTGTTGCCGATAACGACGCTCTTAGAAGCTTTGTTTATCAGTTTTTCGGATTATCTTTTACTTATCGTAGTAACACTGTTTTAGACCGGTAGGCTTCCCGTCCAGGCGTGGCAAACAAAAAAAGGGTTTCAACCTTTCGGTTGAAACCCTTGAATTTACTGGCGGAGCGGACGGGGCTCGAACCCGCGACCTCCGGCGTGACAGGCCGGCATTCTAACCAACTGAACTACCACTCCAAAACATTTAAATTGAATGGTGGGCGGTACAGGGTTCGAACCTGTGACCCTCGGCTTGTAAGGCCGATGCTCTCCCAGCTGAGCTAACCGCCCCCTCAATCAATTGTGGAGATCTTAATAACAAGAACCCAGGCTTGCGTCAAGATAAAAATCAATGATGACTGTTCTCTGCTGATATTTTCATGTCACCATAAACAGCAGGCACCGGCAGATCCTTAAAAAGCGATTCTCCCTCCTTGAGGACAATGGCCCGTTCCAGGAAATCATCAGCATGCGCCACACACTCGATAACAAGACTCCTCTTGATATTGGCAGGAACATCTACCAAATTCCGCTCATTCTCTTTTGGAATCAGGACATGGGTAATATTACCACGTTTAGCAGCCAGCAGTTTTTCCGTTAAGCCCCCAATGGGCAG
This sequence comes from Desulfocapsaceae bacterium, assembly GCA_028697885.1. Taxonomy (GTDB): domain Bacteria; phylum Desulfobacterota; class Desulfobulbia; order Desulfobulbales; family Desulfocapsaceae; genus UBA2270. Next base: position 13,274 of record JAQVER010000086.1, on the reverse strand, counting down.
GATCCGTCCCCTGAGGGTTATCTCTCCAGTCATGGCAATTTCGTGGCGCACCGGAGCCTTCAGCAATGCCGATACCAAAGTAGTTGCAATAGTCACTCCTGCCGAGGGACCATCTTTGGGAATAGCTCCTTCAGGGACATGGATATGGATATCCAGTTTCTGATAGAAATCAGACTCCAGTCCCAGCCGCAAGGCTCTGGAACGCACATAACTCAAGGCAGCCTGGGCCGATTCCTGCATCACCTCACCCAGCTTACCGGTAATGGTCAGTTTGCCGGTTCCCGGCATCAGGGTTGCCTCAATCTGCAATAACTCACCACCCACCTCCGTCCAGGCAAGCCCAGTGGTCAGACCGATTTCATCACGCTCTTCGGCCAGACCAAAGCGATAGATGGGAGTTCCTAGATACTTAACAACCGACTGGGCAGTAAGCCGGTACTGTTTGTCCTTCTTTTTTTTCTTCAACCGGTCCCTGGCAATCTTACGACAGAGAGACGCCAAATTGCGTTCAAGACTCCTGACCCCAGCCTCCCGGGTATACCGCCGGATCAGCTCGAGAATACCACCATCACTAATCCGAACATCTCCTGGTTTAAAGCCATTAGCCTCAAGCTGTTTTGGGATCAAGTACCCTTCGGCGATTTTCTGTTTTTCCCCCTCCGTATACCCATTCAGACGAATAATCTCCATCCTGTCCTGCAGAGGCAGAGGAATGCCATGCAGATTATTGGCCGTGGTGATAAAAAAGACCTCAGAAAGATCATAATCAAGATCCAGATAATGGTCGTTAAAGCTATTGTTCTGTTCAGGATCAAGGACTTCAAGGAGCGCAGAAGAAGGATCGCCCCGGAAATCGGTACTCATCTTGTCTACCTCATCAAGACAAAACACCGGATTAGCCACATCCGCCTTCTGCATAGACTGGATAATCTTTCCTGGCATGGCACCGATATAGGTACGTCTATGGCCTCGAATCTCGGCCTCATCCCGCACTCCGCCTAGCGACAGGCGGACAAACTTCCGGTTCATGGCCCTGGCAATGGATTTACAAATGGAGGTCTTGCCAACGCCGGGAGGACCGACCAGACAGAGAATCGGCCCCCTGATCTTTTTCACTTGGGCCTGAACCGCAAGATACTCAAGGATCCTCTCCTTCGGTTTCTCCAGCCCATAATGATCCTCGTTGAGGATAACCTCGGCCTTATCAATATCAATGACAGCCTTGGTCTTCTTTTTCCACGGCAGACTAACGATGCAATCAATATAGTTTCGGACGACTGTAGTTTCAGCCGACATAGGAGGCATACTTCGAAGTTTTTTTAACTCCTTTGTAACCTTATCACGAGCAACGGCCGGGAGATTTTTCTTTTTAACAGACTCCTCAAGCTCGTCAATTTCATCAAGGCCGTCTTCATTCTGCCCTATTTCCCGCTGAATCACTCGAGCCTTCTCACCGAGATAATAATTACGCTGGATTTTACCCATGCGTTTTTTTACCTTTTCGTTGATATCCCTTTCCAGTTCAGAGACTTCGATCTCACGCTGAATGAGTACCACTACCTTTTCCATCCGCTGAACCAGCGACTCACACTCCAGAATTTCTTGTTTTTCTTCAGTCTTCAGCGGCAAATGAGCACAGATAACATCCACAAGTTTACTGGAAGTCTCAATATGAGTGACGGATTTCACCACCTCTTTCGGAAGTTTTTTGGTGCTTTCACAGAATTCGTCAAATATTTTACGTAACTCGCGATCATAGGCCAGGACCTTACCATCGGTTTCTGCAGATTCCGGCAGTTCCTCCACCTCCACCTGGAAAAAAGTATCGCTGGGAACAAAAGAAACGATTCTCGCCCGTTTTTTTCCCTCTACCAAGGCCTTGATAGTTCCATCAGGTAATCGCAGAAGCTGCATCACCACTGCAAGGGTGCCGACCGTACTTATCTCTTTCTCAGTAGGTTCATCGACCTTGGAGTCTTTCTGAGTCACCAGAAAAATCTCCGTCCTCTTCTCCATGGCATCTTCCAGTGCCAGAATTGATCGCGACCGGCCCACTACTAATGGGGCCACCATGTGGGGGAAGATAACAATATCGCGCAGAGGCATGAGGGGATATAATTTAGTTTCGATTTCTTCCATATCTATTCCTGAGCCGGACAAAGGATAAAAATAAATAAACGTAAGTAGAGCTACTCAGCTGGCTAATCTGTAAGATATTGGCCTGCCAATGAGCCCTTAACAAGCTACGGTTTAACCAACGTGAGCAATTTATATTTTTTCAACAATCAAGCGTTCTGCAGTTTTTTATCAGCAGCTTTGCCATAAAGAATCACAGGATACTCTCCGTCATTGATCACTTGTTCACTGATCACACACTCCTCAACATTCTCTCGAGAGGGTAACTCATACATCACATCAAGCATTGCCGCCTCCAACACCGACCGCAATCCCCTGGCCCCTGACTTCCGTTTCAAAGCCTTTTGAGCAATAGCCTTTACGGCCCCTTCTGTGAAAGAAAGTTTAATTCCCTCCAGTTCAAAAAGTCGCTGATACTGTTTTATCAGAGCATTTTTAGGTTCACGGAGAATACGAATCAGATCTTCTTCCACCAGCTCTTCCATGGTGGCAATAACAGGTAAACGTCCAACGAGCTCAGGGATCAGACCAAATTTCAACAAATCCTCGGGCTGGACACCGGCTAACAGCTCACCGATGTTCTTTTTACTTTCACTGGTCACCTTGGCGCCGAAACCGATTGATTTTTTACCGCCCCGCCGCTTCACTACATTGTCGAGACCAACAAAGGCACCACCGCAGATAAAGAGGATATTGGTAGTATCAATCTTCACCAACTCCTGCTGAGGATGTTTCCTGCCACCCTTAGGTGGAATGGAGGCCACAGTCCCTTCAATGATTTTCAGCAGAGCCTGCTGTACTCCCTCACCTGAGACATCACGAGTCAGCGATGGACTGTCTGATTTCCTGGCAATCTTATCAATCTCATCAATATAAATAATACCACTTTCTGCCCGTTCTATATCAAAATCTGCTGCCTGAAGGAGATTAACCAAGATATTCTCAACATCATCACCAACATACCCAGCCTCAGTCAAAGTGGTGGCATCGGCCATACAGAAAGGAACATTTAAGATCCTGGCCAGAGTCTGGGCCACCAGAGTTTTGCCACTGCCCGTTGGACCTATGAGAATAATATTGGACTTTTGCAATTCCACCTGCCCATCATCAGCAGGGGCTTCTATTCGCTTATAGTGGTTATGAACGGCAACAGAGAGCACTTTTTTGGCAAATTCCTGGCCTATCACATATTCATTCAGGTGGTCATTAATCTGCATGGGCTTAAGTGCTGCTGGCCTCAGCCCATCAGCTTGAGCGACATCACCCTTCTCATCATCATGGACAATCTCATTGCACAAGGCAATACACTCATCACAAATATAAACATCAGGACCGGCAATCAACTTGGCAACTTCATCCTGGCTCTTTCCACAGAATGAACAACTGGAGAAAATTTCCTTGTTTTTCTTATTGGCCATCTTCCTTTTCCTCGTCAGTATCTTTTCGTTTTAAGAGCACCTCATCGATGATGCCATAGCGTTTGGCCTCTACCGGGCTCATAAAATTATCACGGTCAGTATCCTGTTTGATCTTTTTAATCGGATGGCCGGTATGATGGGCCAGAATCCGATTGAGATCATCCCGCATCCTCAGGATCTCTTTGGCATGGATATCAATCTCCGAGGCCTGCCCCTGATACCCGCCCATGGGCTGATGGATCATGATACGGGAATTAGGCAATCCGTACCTTTTCCCCTTGGTGCCGGCAGCCAGCAGCAAGGCTCCCATTGAGGCTGCCTGGCCCATACACAAGGTAGCGATATCGCATTTTACATACTGCATGGTATCATAAATAGCCAGACCGGCCGTTACCGAACCACCAGGAGAGTTGATATAAAAGGTAATGTCCTTCTCTGGATCATCTGCCTCCAGAAAAAGAAGCTGAGCAACAATGGAACTGGCAACTTCATCACCCACAGATGATCCCAGAAAGATAATACGCTCTCTGAGAAGACGGGAATAGATATCAAAGGCCCGCTCACCCCGCGGACTTTGCTCAACTACCATGGGAACCAGATTCATGTTGCACTCTCCTTAAAAGACATTACGAAAGGACCAAACCATTTCTGACTATTCCGAAATAATTCCTTATACCGATCACGTCAGTCATAGCTTTTCAATGTTATGATTATTCTTAGACTACGGCTTAAAACAGTTCGACTGCAGCAACCAATCCTACGGCCATCTGCAGTCGAAAGTACTCATCTGAGGTTCATTTTTAATCTTCCACAAACTGAATAAAAAAAAACCTGCTGCTTCTTTTTTTCAAGCCTCTATATTCTCCGAAGAAACCGTCACGACATCAGGGGTTTCAACCAGCTTTGCCTCTGCCCGCAGAAAAGCAAGGATTTTTTCATTGAGCAGTTCATTGACAAAGGGAAGGATATCATCACGGCTACCGCCGAAATATTCCTTTACTTGAGCCACAGGCATGTTGTATTGGTCACCGATGCGCTTAAACCCACGATCCATATCCTCTTCATTGACCTTAATTCCTTCAACTTCGGCGATCTTTTTGAGAATAAAATCACCACGGACACGTTTTTCCGCAGTCGCCCGGTTACGCTCAGCCAATTCTTCACGGTTGATACCGGCGGACTCCAGATCAAGACCATTCTGTTCCAGAGATTTTTCAGTGGACTTGATCATTTCTTCCACTTCGTAGCGAACCAGACGAATAGGAACCGGGAAAGTGTGATTTTCAAGAAGTTTATGCATGATGCGATCGGTCAGATCTCCATCGGCTTTTTCTTCTTTCTCTTTTACAATACGATCATGAATGGCAGTTTTTAACTCTGCCAGACTCTTATATTCACTGCCCACATCCTTGGCAAATTCATCATCGAGCTCGGGAAGAAGACGTTCTTTGACATCTTTCACCTTAACCTTAAAGGTCACTTTTTTGCCGGCAAGGATAGGATTTGGATACTTGGCAGGAAACTCAACCTCGTGTTTGGCCTCCTCTCCTTTCTTCATACCCACAAGCTTTTCCTCAAACTCAGGACTAATCCGCCCAGAGCCGACATCAACGGAAAAGTTTTCATTCTTGACTTCTTTCATGGGTTTATCATTATGAAACCCTTGAAAATCGACAACAGCGATATCACCTTTCACAATCGAGCGATCATCCACAGACCGAAGGGGAGCCATCTCAACCCGCAGGGACTCGAGCTCTGCTGCTATCTCTTCATCGCTCACCACAATCACTGGTTTCTCCACCTCAAGCCCCTTATAGGCCTGCAATTCAAACTCGGGCTTGGTATCAATCATGGCCACATAACTGAAAGTGCCATCATCCTTAAAACATGGCTCGCTTATCTCAGGATGAACTACCGGATCAATCTTTTCCTGTTCAATGGCCGAAAAATATGTATCCTGAACCAGTTTTTCCGCAACCTCAGCCTCAACCTTCTGCTGGAAATTCTTCAGGATAACGGAACGAGGCACCTTGCCACGCCTGAAGCCCTTAAGTTTCACATCTCTCTGCACCTTATCATAGGCATCTTTCAACTCTTTCTGAACATCATTTTCCGGCAGAGTAATGGTAATTTTCCTTGTAAGATCAGCAAGTTTCTCAACAACAACATCCATCGTTAATATCCTTTCAAAAGAGATTATTTCAAAGTTCTCTGAACACTTGAACATTGAATCACATCTGGTGCGAGAGGGGGGACTCGAACCCCCATGCACAAGGCGCTGGTTCCTAAGACCAGTGCGTCTACCAATTCCGCCACCCTCGCAATACCTTCAACATCATGAGACAATAAACTGCATTCAACATTTGGTTCATAGCTATACAGTTTTTACTGACAGAATTATAGATACTGACAGCTCCAAACTGTTTCCATATGAATTCATTTATAATCTCTTATCTAATAATTCACATCTTTCTGCCAGTCAAGGAAGATTCAACCCTGAACAGAGCAAATGAATGTTCATTATCCAAAAAAAACCAAACAACTCCCCCCCAGGACCTGTAAACTACCCAATCAACCTTGCAGATTCACTTCTTGCCAAATCCAGAAACAACGACTATTATTAAATGGTTATTTATAGTACCAACTAATATTTCTGTTTCCTAAATAACAATCATCGACATCGGAGAGCATCTATGACTTATAAACAGACTGCAACGGGCTGCGCCCTGCTTCTGGCATCCCTTATTGCCGGACAGGCCATGGCCGCCGGAGAGCCACCCCCTTCCCAAATAGACTGGAATGTCGAAAAAACTTGGGATCTTCCAGCAAAGCCTCTGGACATCGTTTATTCCCTCGATGGGAAACGGGTTTTCATCCTGACTGAGCAGCAGACCGTACTTGTCTACGACAATCTGGGAGAACTGACTGGCTCTATTCCTGTAGACAAAGGGGTCTCAGCCATCGATATCGCGCCACGCGGCGAAAAACTCTTCCTCATCAATCAGGAGACCAAGGCCTTCTCCGACCTCTCCATTGATTTTGTTGCTGACATCAACACCGTTGGTTCCCCTTTTCTTGGTCTGGCCAAGGCCCCGGTAACCATCGCAGTCTTTACTGATTTTCAATGCCCTTATTGCAGCAAAATATCGCCGGTTCTTGAGCAGGTGCTCGAAAAAAATCCTGATACTGTAAAGATTGTTCTGAAGAATCTGCCTCTGGGGATGCATCAATTTGCTGACCCCGCTGCCCGTGCCGCGCTTGCGGCCGGAGAGCAGGGTAAATTCTGGGAATTCCATGACGCGCTCTTTGCCTTGCCGACTCTCAATATTCCTCTTAATGATAAAGCCATTGAAGATATCGCCATAAAGCTTGGCCTTAAGATGGATCAGTTCAAAAGCGACATGGTTTCTCCCAAGATCAGACAAAAAGTTGATCAGGATATCATGGATGCCCAGAAAGCTGGGGTAACCGGTACGCCATCAATCTTTGTCAATGGCCATCCCTTACGGGAGCGCAGTCTTGAAGGTTTCCAGCAAAAAATAGATGCAGCCCTTGGCAAAACAGCACAAAAATAATACGGCCCTCCAGCCTCTAAACAAAGATCTCGATTTTGCGGACAACGCTATAACCGCTATTCTCTTCGGCGATCTTAACAAAAACTTGCAAACCGTGGAAAGATGCTGCGGTGTCACAATCCATGTCCGAGGCAACGGAGTGCATATCACCGGCCTCGGACATGAAGTGGAACTGGCTGCTGAACTGCTGGAACAGTTTTACGGTCTGATTCGCAAGGGTTTAAAGGTCTTTTCCTCTGACTTTGCCTTTGGAGTGCGGGTTCTTGAGTCAAACCCCCATGCCAGACTTGCCACGATCTTTCTTGACAAGGTTTACATCACCACCCAGAACCGGATTATTTCGCCTAAAACCGGCAACCAAAAAAACTATATCGATGCCATCCGCACCAACGACATCGTCTTTGGCATAGGTCCGGCCGGCACAGGGAAAACCTATCTGGCTGTGGCCATGGCAGTTTCTGCATTGACCAATGGTCAGGTTCGATCCATCATCCTGACCAGGCCTGCAGTTGAGGCCGGGGAAAAACTTGGATTCCTGCCCGGCGATCTGGCCCAAAAGGTCAACCCCTACCTCAGGCCCTTGTATGATGCTTTAAGTGACATGCTGGGTCCGGAAAAAAGTGCAGCCCTGATCGAACAGGGTATCATTGAGATTGCCCCTTTGGCTTTCATGCGTGGCCGCACGCTGAGTAATGCCTTTATCATCCTTGATGAGGCCCAGAATACCACCCGCGAACAGATGAAGATGTTTCTGACCCGTATCGGCTTTGACTCCCAAGCCGTTATCACCGGAGACATCACCCAGGTGGACCTGCCGCTTCCCAAACAGTCAGGACTTCTTGAGGCCAAAAAAATCCTCAACAACATTGAAGGTATCGCCTTCTGCCCTTTTACCCAAGCAGATGTAGTGCGTCACCCATTGGTTCAGAAAATCATCACCGCCTATGAAAAGAAACTGGAAAGTAAGGTAGTGGAAGACGATCCACTTTCTACCGTCATGAACCGACAACATCATTAAATCATCTGCTTGCATCGTATATCCACAATCCACACCCTCATGACCTATGGCCGTTGATCTCTCTTTTCATTACAATTGTCCGAACTGCCGCATAAACAGCCGCCTCCTGCAACGGCGTGCTAGTTCCCTCCTGCGAGAATGTCGTGTTGCCAACCATGGCCTCAGCATCCTCTTTGTGGACGATCAGGAAATCAGCTGGCTGAACGATCACTACCGGCACAAAAGCGGACCGACCAATGTCCTCTCCTTTCCCTTTGCCGACGGGGCAGACAGCTCTTTATCCATGCTGCCGGTCAAAGAATTGGGTGATATCGTTATCTCGCTCGACACCGCCCTGCGTGAATCCAAAGAATTCAAACAACCTCTGCATGATCGGCTCATCTGGCTCATCACCCACGGCCTGCTCCATCTACTTGGATACGACCACGACTTGTCAGATATGGACGCCATTCTCATGCACAACAAAGAACAGGAACTACTCACTAAATTACAATATTCCAGGAGTACTGCCATGAGCCATCTTGCCATAAATGTCGATCACATTGCTACTATCCGTCAGGCCCGGGGAGGTGTTGAGCCTGACCCGGTTGCTGCTGCTGCTATCTGTGAAATGGCCGGGGCCGCAGGGATTGTCGTCCATCTCCGGGAAGACCGACGTCATATTCAGGACAGGGATGTAAGATTACTCCGGGAAACGGTCAAGACCAAACTCAACCTAGAGATGGGTGCCAACAAGGAGATCATAGCCATTGCCATTGACCTCAAACCGGACATGGTGACCCTGGTCCCGGAAAAACGACAGGAACTGACCACCGAAGGCGGACTTGATGTTACTTCCCAAAAAAAGATGCTGGCTAAGACCATAGACAAGATGCGCAAGGCGGGGATTCCGGTCTCTCTTTTTGTCGACCCTGATTCCAGACAGATCAAAGCCGCCCATGAGATCGGGGCCACCTTTGTGGAGATCCATACAGGTCGCTACTGTGACGCCACCAGTGAAAAATCACGCGAACAGGAATTCCAAACTATCTCTACAATAGCCGAAGAGGCCTACCAGATTGGTCTGCGAGTCTGTGCCGGACATGGTCTGAATTACCAGACAACCGCCAGAATCGCCGCTCTCGACACCATTGAAGAGCTGTCCATCGGTCATGCTATTATCGCCAGGGCCGCCTTCACCGGACTTGACAAGGCGGTTCGTGATATGCTGGCCATTGTCCAGGAAGCAGGTAGAATCGGTTAACTCCTGTCTTTTGGTGTTCTTCAATGCAACACCAATTTTATTTATTACCTCAATCAGACAATCAGTTAAGCCCAGAGGTTATAGAGACGGGTAATAGAGATAAGGCGACAAACCATTTTCAGTGTAGATCTTGTGGGGCTTTACACCTGAAAATGGTGAAGCCAACGTACAACGCACTTTATGTGTCTAAGACACAAATGCTAATTGATTATAAATGTCAGGTATTACATCTTTCTGGGATCAAAGGTCTCACGCAGGGCCTCACCAATAAAAATCAGCAACACCAGAGTTCCAACCAGTAGAGTAAAGGTGGTCAGAGAAAGCCACCAGGCATCAATATTTGCCTTCCCTTGAGCCAGTAGTTCCCCAAGACTGGGAGTGGAAGGAGGTACGCCCAGACCAAGGAAATCGAGACTGGTCAGGGCCAGAATCGAGGCCGACATTCGAAAAGGAAGAAACGTGATGACCGGTGTCATACCATTCGGCAGGAGGTGGCGGACCATGATCGTGACATTGGAAACACCGAGAGCCTTGGCCGCCTTCACATACTCCATGTTTCGCCCTTTAAGAAATTCAGCACGGACATAGTCTGAAAGTCCCATCCAACTAAAAAGTGAAAGCAGGATCAGCAACAGCAGAACACTCGGTTTAAAAATTGAAGCAAAGATAATCAGCAGATAGAGTTCAGGCATAGCGCTCCACACCTCAATGAAACGCTGAAAAAGAAGATCTGTCCTCCCACCGAAAAATCCCTGGATAGCCCCGGTAATAATACCAACCAGGGTGCCGACCAGGGTCAGGGCAAAACCAAACAACACGCTCAGCCTGAAGCCATAGAGCAGCCGGGCAAAGACATCCCTGCCCCGGTCATCGGTACCCAGAATATTCTCCCGAGTCGGAGGTGAAGGCACCGGGCCATCTATTGTCAGATTGATGGTATTGAAGCTCTGTCTGTTGAGGGGAAAAAAAGCATGGTTTCCACCGCTGGTGATCCGCTCGAGAATATAGGGGTCTTTATAGTCAGCTTCAGTCTCAAAATCCCCACCAAAAACCTTTTCTGAATACTCATGCAACAGCGGGAAATAGTAATTTCCATTATAAATAACCAGGATCGGTACATCATTACTGATCAGTTCGGCCCCAAGACTGAGCATAAAGAACAGGCCAAAGAGCACAAGGCTTACATAACCACGCCGATTCCTCTTAAACCTTCGCCAGCGCCTATACCCCAACCGCACTTCCCGCGGGGTACGCTCAAGAGTCCGAGACCCATCCTTCTCTTTCACGCTACTCAACACTTTCAAAACTTATCCTGGGATCCACAAATAGATAACTGAGGTCTGACAGCAGGCGGGAGATGAGACCGACAATGGTGAAGAAATAAAGAGTTCCAAGTACCACCGGATAATCTCGGTTCAAAACAGATTGATAGGCCAGAAGCCCCATACCGTCAAGGGAGAAGATCGTCTCGATCAACAGACTGCCGGTAAAAAAAGCGGCAATAAAATAACCGGGAAAGCCCGTGATAATGGGGATAATGGCATTTCTGAAGACATGTTTATACAAGACCTGCTGTTCACTGAGCCCTTTAGCACGGGCAGTAAGCACATACTGTTTCCGGATTTCCTCAAGAAATGAATTTTTAGTCAGCATAGTCATTACTGCCAGGCTACCAACGGCACTGGCAGTAATGGGAAGGACCATATGCCAGAGATAATCCGTGACCTTGCCGATCAGTCCCAATTGTGACCAGTTATCGGAGACTAACCCCCGTAAAGGAAAGACACTCCAGAAACTCCCACCACCAAACAGAACAATAAGGGCAATGGCCAAGACAAAACCAGGGATAGCATAGCCAATCAGAATGGCAGTTGAACTGAGCACATCAAACCTCGAACCATCACGCACTGCCTTGGCAATTCCCAGAGGAATACACACTCCATAGACAATAAAAAAACTCCAGAAACCGAGGGACATGGAAACCGGCATTCTGGATATGACTAATTGAGCCACACTTGTATGATAGTAATAGGATGAACCGAAATCAAAAAACAGATAATCCTTCATCATGCCCAAAAATCGTTCCAGGGGTGGTTTGTCAAAACCATACAATTCCTTCAACTTGGCCACCTTCTCATGATCAAGCCCGGAATCACCCCGATACATGGACGAGGTGACCGCACCTACCTCCCCTCCCCCCCTGCCATGACCTTCGATCTGGGCAACCAGTCTTTCCACAGGACCTCCAGGGACAAACTGAGTAACCGTGAAGGTAATAAGCATGACCCCGAACAAAGTCGGGATCATAAGTCCTATGCGTTTTAAGATATAATAGAACATAGTGAATTCTTGTAACATCTCGCTGACAAGCAGCCATAAAAACCAAGTCGTAAGCAGTAGACAAGAAGAGAACAAACTTTCAGATGGAATTTATCTTGTTTTTTCTGCATCTATATGTCTTTGTGCATAGATAAAAAGTATATGAAGAAATTCCTTCACATTTAAATTGATTCTACCATAGCTTCGTAATGATCACTAACCAAGAAGATCTGCAGTCCCTGATCCGCAGGGCAAGAACAGTCGATGCCGTTGCCCTGGACACTGAATTTGTCTGGGAGCGCACCTATTACCCAAAACTGGGTCTCATTCAACTGGCCATCTCCAATGAAGAATGTTTTCTCATTGACCCCTGCGCTCTGAGCGATCTTTCTCCCCTTGGAGAATTACTCGGAGATCCAACTGTTGTCAAAATATTTCATGACGCTCCCCAAGATCTCTCAATTTTGTACCAAGCCACCGGTATTTTGCCCAAACGGATCTTTGACTCCAGACTAGCCTCAGGGTTTGCAGGGATTTCCTCGACAATCTCACTTGGTAATCTACTCAAGGAACTGCTTGATATCGACCTGCCAAAAACAGAAACCCGGACCAACTGGCTGCGCAGACCACTTCATCAAAAGCAGATTGAATATGCCCTTGATGATGTTCGCTACTTACGGGCCATTCGAGTCTTGCTCCTTTCTCGCATTCTCACTCAAACAGTCAAAGGCTGGCTCCAGGAAGAACTGGAACGATATGACGATCCCAACTACTTCAAGCCGCCAGCCGATGAAAATCGGTACCTAAAGATCAAAGGCGCTGGTAACCTGAGTCGCCAGTCTTTGGCCTCGCTACAACTGTTAGCGAGCTGGCGTGAGCAGGAAGCACGTAAACGTAACCGTCCACGTGGACATATCATATCAGATCAAGTTATCCTCCAGCTGGCCGCAAAACAGATCAAGACCATTGAAGAGATGGGACGCGATGAGATAATGACAAATTATACCATTGAGCAGTATGGTCAGCAACTCATTGTCCTCATCCAAAAAGGGCTGCTTTGCCCGGAAAAAAACTGCCCACCCTCACTCCATAAAAATAAATTAAATAAAAAAGAGCAGGAAGAATTAAAAAAGCTTCAGGAGTACATCACCCTGAAAAGTGATGTTCATGGCATTGATCCGAGTCTGATCAGTAATTCTTCTGAACTAAGAGCCTTAATCCGAGTTCGGAATCACAGTGATCAAATCTATCCCAAGAGACTGGCAAGCGGATGGCGCAAAGGATTCCTGGCTGAGATGCTCTGAGTAGATATCCCCCGCGTTACCTGGGGCAGCACCAAAATGGATATTCTCCATATTTTATTTGACTCCATTTTACTCATTACAGAGCGTTCAAGTTAACAGCGATCAACAATAAAATAATACGGACGGTAGTAATAACCAGCTTGCCTGTAATTATCCCCCCCTGATGTCTTAGATCCCAGACGCAGAAAAGCCCCAATCAGAAAACTGATTGGGGCTTTATATATAAAAGATTCGGCGGCGTCCTACTCTCCCACATAGTCA
>JAQVER010000085.1 GCA_028697885.1 Desulfocapsaceae bacterium | reverse complement strand
AAGATCGAAGACGCCATTGAACTGTGCCTCTTTCTTAGCTACTCGATTGGCGATCTTGGCCAGCGTTTTGGTTGTGGCAATACCGATGGATACAGGAATGCCAACCTGTCTTCTTATTCTCTCTCTGAGTTCTGCTGCATATTTGACCCGATCCCATACTTTAGTTACCGGCAGTGATATAAATGCCTCGTCAATCGAATACACCTCAATGTCTGGTTCCATTTGCCGCAGGACATCCATCACTCGATGCGAAAGATCACCGTACAGCGCATAGTTCGATGAAAAAACACGAATATTATGCTTGGCAATCAGATGCTTGATCTTGAATAAAGGTTCGCCCATAGGAATCCCGAGAGCTTTTGCCTCATTTGATCGTGCGACGATACAACCGTCGTTATTAGAGAGTACGACAACCGGCTGGCCATTCAGCTCTGGTCGAAACAGTCGCTCACATTAAGGTCGGGTAGCCGGGCACGGTTACCCGCGCCCAGCCCCCTAAGAACCGTACGTGCGAGTTTCTCCGCATACGGCTCAAGCCTCTCAAAGGCATCTCTCGACACCCGGTTACACAACTGCGTTTTTGGCGTAATACCGAGTTCTACGGCAATGGAGATGGTACATCTTAAGATTTCCTGACGCATCCGACCCACGTCCTGCTGATTTCACAAAATGCCGAACATCCCAAGGGGTGTCCTTTGTGATGGGCATCTGACAGGTCGAACAAAGACCACCTTGCCGTCGCCAAATGCGGTAAAGCTTCAGGCGACCTCGCGACGAGTGCAGCATTTTTTTGCCCCACCGGGACTCGAAATACGGCTCCCACTGAGGGTCATGCGGATTGGCAGCGGCTTTTATTTTGACATGCCGACGTATTGGCATATCCGATTCCATCAGAAGGGTGATCTCTCTTTTTGTTCCATCCTCTTTATTTTCTGTGGCGGCAAATACCCAGTTCCGGCTGCCTCTGGTCTTGAAGTATTTTTTCTTAACCCAGCGGCCTCCTTTGTGGGGATGCCTTCTTGCCGCCCATCGCCATAGCATTGACCAGACCTCGTTATCAACCCGAGCAAAGGTTTTTTTGGCGACTACATGGCTGTGGTAATTCGCCCATCCTCGCAAAACAGGATTGAGCAGCCTTATCAGATTGGCCTGTTTAGTCGTCTTGTTGCCATTGATGATTTCACGGATTTTATCAAGATGCGCTTTGATGTTCGCTTTCGACGGCTTCATCAACAGCTTGTTGTCATACTTGCGAATGTTCCATCCGAGAAAATCAAACCCATCCCTAATGTGCGTTATTTTGGTCTTTTCCGGCGACAGGACTAAACCGCGTTCCGCCAGAAATTCAACCACTGCGGGCTTGACTTCATTTTCCAGCCACTCTTTCGAATTGCCGGTGACAATGAAGTCGTCCGCGTAACGCACCATGTGCATTTTCAGCCCCGTCCGCATTGCTTTCGGGAATTTCTTCGCAAGCATCGCTTCGAGGCCGTCGAGCGTCATGTTTGCCAGAACTGGACTGATGATGCCCCCTTGCGGGGTACCCGCTTCTGTGGGGAAGAGTTCGTTTTGATACACGAATCCCGCCTTGAGCCATTTCTTTAGAATCGCCTTGTCCGTAGGGATGTTGGCGATCATCCAGTCGTGACTGATATTATCGAAACAGCCTTGGATGTCGGCCTCGAGCACCCATTTCGCACTTACCTTTCTTGCGAGAGAAATGAAGCATTTTTCCCCCGCATCGGCAGTTGAGCGTTCCGGCCTGAACCCATAAGAATTCAGGTCTGCGGTGGTTTCCGCAACGGGTTCCAACGCCAGCAGATGTAACGCTTGCATGGCGCGGCACTTCATTACTGGGATGCCGAGCGGCCTTGTCTTGCCATTCTTCTTCGGAATTAACACTCTCCGAAGCGGAAGCGTCGAGTATCCCCGCCGCTTCATCGATGCTATCGCGTTGATCTTTGCCACCGGTGTTTTCCATGTGACCTTGTCCACACCGGGGGTGTTCTTGCCTTTATTTTCAGTCACCCGCTTGACGGCTAATGCTTTGCCGCTGAACGAGTGGGTCAGCAGCCATTGCAAGGCTTTCACCTTGTTATGCCTGCCAGCCTGTGTTGCCTTCACAATACGCGCTTGCAGCCGTCTTACCTGACGTTGAACATCAGCCCAACTAATGCCGTCCCACGTCACGCCGGAAGATGCACACGCCCACGTTTCAGCGTCCATTTGCTTCCCCTCCGTTTAGATAGTTCTACCAACTCTCTTGTGAAGAAAGACCATAAGGAAGTCTGCCCGCTTTCGCGTGAGGTGATGTTTCAACCCCTATCCGCCCCATTACAGAACGGCCTTCGCTTTTTCCTTGTTCCTCTGCCCGCAGCGCCAACGGTGTTCCTTGCGGTTCACCTGCCGTTTCTGGCAGCACTTCGGGTTTACCCTGTTCCGCTTGACTCTCTGAACGGATCGGACCCCTCCTCTTCGCCGGCGGCACACCGTCCACGATGGTCCATCTACGAGGAACCATACCTCACCGCTTACCATTTTGGTCCAAGCCTGTCAGCACATTTGGCTTGTCAACAATTACGACGTTTAATAGAGGTTCACATATGTTGGTCCTACCCGTTCGTCCCTAGCTCCTCTCCGCCTCTGTGCTGGCAGATTTTGCGGTCCCTCGCGGGTTCGCATACCGAATTAATCGGCGGCTACATTGTCCCCAGAGCTTCACACAGAGCTGTTACCGGTTCTGCATGTCTGGGTAGGGAACGGCTGATGGAACAACCGGTTTCATCAGAACTACATCATTCAGTAAAACAGAGATTCAAGCGACTTGCAGGTCGCACCATAGAAATTATTACAATCAACTAGAGCAAAGACTTTCTTCATGGAATAAACCGGTTAGAATTCAGAGACCTTGTCACACACTCCGGCCCATTATTTTTTGGACTATTTACCTTGCTGCTGACCGGATAAATTTCTGTCAAAGATTCCGGATACGGTTCAAGCATTGCCAGTATATTTGCCTGTCCTTCGCCGGGGTCAAGCCAAGCCGCTACGTTCATTTTTCCAAGGATAACCGGCATCCTATCATGGATCTCTTTCATTATGGTATTTGCCGTAGTGGTAATGATTGCGCAGGAGTTGATGTCTTCACCGTTTTCACCCCGCCAGCTATCCCAGAGACCAGCCAAGGAAAAATATTGGTCATCTATAGGACGAATAAAATACGGTTGCTTATGTTCTTCGACCTTTTGCCATTCATAAAATCCACTGGCGGGAATAATGCAGCGCCTGCGTTTGAATGGATCTCGAAAGGATGGCTTTGTCTCAATGCCTTCGGACCTGGCGTTGATTAGAGGAAACTTGGTTTTGGCACTCTTTGACCAGAAAGGGACCAATCCCCAATGGAGCATAGTGTATTCGGGTTGTCCAGTTTCCGGAGAAGTGCGAATCGCAAGGATATCTTGAGAAGGGGTGATATTGTAGTTCTCAAAGAGGGGCGGTTCCGGTAGGTGGAGTGATTCATAGCCAAGGGAACCTTTGCCGAAAAAAGCGAAACGACCACACATTTTATTTTTATGTCCAGTGATGAGTTTGCTGATTATGAAAGCTACCCCTGCCAATGTACCGCATATTATCAGTGCCAACCTTAACCAATTAATCAAAAACTGACTTTTAGCTTCTTCCTGATTATATGTAACAAAAAAGAAACCGAAAGAATGTTATAATTCGGACATCAACGTCCTATTTTTTTTCAAAAAAAATGATTATTCCACATCCCTCTCTTCCACGTCAATCATCTCCATTATTTCGGCCTGAAACGCCTCATCCTGCATAAGCTTTACTGCAATGGCTTGGCATATTGCACCAGCAAGTCCATCAATATTACCAAAAGCCACGTCTACCTTAATTTCACCATCTTCTGAAGCTTCAATGATTAATGCAGCCTGATTATTTTTTAGTTCCATCGTTTAATGTCCCGTTTTTTCAGCTTTGTACAACATCTCTTCTTCATAAATTTCTAATGATGATCCTTTTTCTAAAGGGAATCCCTTTGGTAATTGTGTAATTATCTCACCAAAAATTTCATCACCATCAATATGCTCAATTTTCACATCAATATGTCCACCATCGATACGCATATTTTTACCTGTTCCTATTCCAAAAAAGACACGCATAGTAATAATATCGTCAATTTTAAGGTCTTTAATGTTTACGCCGGAATATTCAGGCAACTCTGGGGGATAATAGCCTGGAATCTTGGCATTATTGAGGCTGTAGATATGATATCCATCTTCTTTAATATCGCTCAGGAAAGCTGGCTCATTCTTTTTGGATGGGAATTTTATGATGGTCATTTATTTTCTTCCACCATTCACAGCCTCTCTGAAATCCTTCCCGACCTTGAAAATTGGAAGCTTTTTAGCCTTTACCTCAGTCTCTTTGCCTGTTTTTGGATTTCTGCCAGTATAGGGCTCGTAATGTTTGATCGTAAAAGAACCAAAGCCTCGGATCTCAATATTATCACCATTTGCCAGTGCATCAGTCATAGAATCAAGTATCGTGCTGATGATGCCCGTTGTTTCGCTGATTGAAAAATTCAGCTCATTGGATAATGCCTCTATCAATTCTGATTTTGTCATGTTTATTTACACCATCAAGTTTTGTGATTAGAAGCTCAATCCTATTTTCTCAGAGTGCTTCTTTATATTCAAAAAATGTCTCAAGTCATTTTGGCCCAATGATTTTCTGAGATTCCTTGTATTTAGTAGTAGAAAGATCTATGCTCAAGTATTGATAACGACCTAAAATAACATATTAATCTTGTACCACACCCAAAAAATAGAATGAAGTACAAACCGTTATATCTGTTTTTCTTTATCCTCGTCCTGATACCTTACATCTCTTTCAGCGCCACAATCACAGGTAAAGTCATATCAGTGGCCGATGGTGATACAATCACAATTCTTACTCAACAACATGAGCAGATTAAAATCAGATTGTCGGCTGTAGATACCCCAGAAGGACATCAAGCATACGGAAATAAAGCAAAAGCATTCACCTCATTTATGGTTAAAGGGAAGAATGTTAGCATAGAGCCAGAGACTATAGATAAGTATGGTAGAACCGTGGCTATGGTCTTCGTTGATGGCTTAAATTTGAATAAAGAGATAGTGGCCAATGGACAAGGCTGGGTCTATCGAAAATACTGCACAGCGAGTTTCTGTGATGATTGGCTAAAACTTGAAGAAAAAGCAAGAAATTCAAAAATAGGATTATGGTCTGATAAAAATCCGACTCCACCCTGGGAATGGCGACATGGGCAGAAAAACAGTGGTAATACTGGTGTTATTGGATCAAGCGTAAATGGCAGCGCAGGGATCTATCATGGTAATCAGCATAGTCATGTTTTCCATGGTTCATCCTGTCGGGACTATAATTGTAAGAACTGTATTGTTATGTTTGGATCAGTGAATGAGGCGGTAGGGGCTGGATATAGGGCTCATAAGGAATGTGTTAAATGAATTTTATAAATTTGAGGGGTGAATTACTTCCACAGAAATCAATCGGCTGATACCTGTCAATCTTGAAAGAACGAACAGGCTATACCCCTGCCATTATTTCATAAAATTCATGATTTCTAGCAATTGGACAATAAACTAGATGGATACGACACTAATATTCACCGGGTTGATCTTCGGATCCATTGGCATGGGGTATATCCTCTATGGTCGAAAACAGGTAAATATGATGGCTCTTCTCAGTGGTGTCGCACTCTGTGTTGTTCCATATTTTATTAGTAGCGTCTGGATAACGATTGCTGTCGGTATTGGGCTTGTGCTCCTACCATTTATGATAAAGCTTTAATAACTCTGCAAAACAGGCTCTGACTAATAACAAGAAGTCCATGACAGAAACCTACAAATATTTCTTGATAGCATTTCACAATGTCCTCAATAACATGCCGATCACGCAGAGAAAGGTAGCTGAGAGATCGGGAACGGCATATCAGACAATAAATGCCATAGTTTGGGATAGACATACAGCCGGTCCAGGAAAGCAGGAAGCTATTGCCCTGGCTTGTGGGTTTTCTCTTGTGGATTTTCTAAATAAGGGTAGAGAGATAGTTGAGCACGGAAGGGATATAAAGCCAGATGCCGGGCATCCACAACCGCGATACTTCATAGCCTCATAACCAGTATGACGAAGATCAACCTGCATGAGTATCAAATAGTCAGGAATAATCTCAACTTGGCAACTCGGTCTTCCCTTCAACATTGGCAACATGAACCTTCAATCTGCTGATGCCCGATAGTATTGTGGCATTTTCCCCGTTGTCTAACATGCATCTTTTCTGTATATCATAATAATATCAGGCATAAACTGTGCCTATGCAATAACTTCTCTAGCGATTGAGAGCTTTATTATTAGTGATTCCTTATGGGTGAAGCAAAACGCAAAGGTACATATGATGAGCGTCGTAAAAACGCCATCAAACGAAACAAAGAATTGCTATCAGAACAACTGGGTGGTAGGGACGAGCGCCTTATTGCATCACTTCGCATGGGGTTAGATCCATTTTTTAAGCGCATGACCAAGGATCAATGGAAAGAGCGCAGACAAAAATTGCTCGACTATTTAAAATCCCTTCCGGAAAATGTCGGATTGGAGAAGGCTAAACCAATTCGTGTCCAGGCAGATGAAATTGGTTGGTACCTTTTCTTGTGTGAGCAAACGATCAATGATCCGATGTGTGTAGACGTTAGTCAACAGCAAAGGATTCTACCATTTTTCTCGGGCATTGGTGAACGATGGGTTTATGCTCCTTTGGTTCAAGGCCTAGAAAGAAAAATAGATGATCTTCTTTTCAAAAACAGTACTGAACCAGATGGATTGATATTCGAAATACTGGTCGCTTTGTCATATGCCGAGAAAGGATGGGCTGTTGAGTTTATAGAGGAGGGACCTAAAAAAACTCCGGATATAGTTGCCCGAAAAAACGGCAAAGAACTCTATATTGAGTGCAAGCGGTTGGCAAGGCGAACAAAATACGCGGAACAGGAACGGACAGAATTTTTTCGTCTTTGGGATGCAGCTAAAGAAGCGCTGATTGCAAATAGACAGTGGGTCTGGATGAAGGGTATTTTCCATACTGAGGCATCCACCCTTCCCAATGATTTCCTAACCAATATCTACAGTTCAAATTTTCCAATTGGCGAAGGTGAAACACTGATTCATGACGATGCCAATGCTACTATTTATGCTCGTTTGATTGATATTCCATCCGTCCGTCAACATATGTCAAAATTCAGAGTGAAGCTCAATTCTCCATCGTTTAGTCGTTTGCTCGGTGGAAATTGGGCTCCAATGAATTCAGCCGTGACAGTTATTAATGCTGTTAAAGTTGGTCACGTAGTTGATTGTGAGGTACCTGCACTTGGCGCTTATGTTGAAGAAGTAGGCTGGGCCAGTGGTTTTACAAGGGAATTTGATTCAGAAGTATCAATCCACAAAAAGGCGCGAGATATACTTACACGTTTGGCAGATGCCGTAAAACAACTTCCTGATGATAAGCCTTCAGTTGTTCATATCGCTGCAGAAACCCTTGAGGGCAAAGATGTAGAGAAACGTCGGACAGAAAAGGTAATGAATAGCGTAAAAAAATTTACCACTGATAAGCCCTTGCTGGGCATTCGTTTTCACCGGTTCCAAGCAAATCAATGTGTAGATAAATTATATGAGTTTGATGAAACAGTAGAGAGATTCCAAGTCGACGGAGTAAATCTGGAAGATATTCCTGAAAATGTGGTTACTCCCAATGATGCGATATTGCGTGAAGATGCACATTGGGAGATTTATTCATAGGATGGAAATGCACATTCCAGCCAAGGCTATCATTAGTTCAGGCTATGGTAACCATGTGTGGAGCGATGCGACACTGGGGGGCTTCTCAGGAAGAAGCTAAGGTTGCAGGTCTTCTCAAATGCCTAACCTTGCCATTGGTATCTTTTTAATTATTTCCACAAATTACTGTTGAAAATATTTCATGTGTGATTGAATAGTTCAGTTGTCATTTTTATGATGGTGGGAGGAATGAGGAAAAACCTAAAAGTCAGTTTTTGAT
This sequence comes from Desulfocapsaceae bacterium, assembly GCA_028697885.1. Taxonomy (GTDB): domain Bacteria; phylum Desulfobacterota; class Desulfobulbia; order Desulfobulbales; family Desulfocapsaceae; genus UBA2270. The sequence continues at coordinate 7,208 of JAQVER010000085.1, read as the reverse complement.
TAACTGGTTAAGGTTTGCACTGAAAATGTTGGAAAAACACGGACGGCTCAAGATTCAAGAAAAATACTAGGAAGATTCCGTTTAGCACAATGTTGGCTCATTCTGCCTAGTACACTGTTGCAAGCCTTAAAGACCAAAAAACACTAAACAGGAGTACATTAATAGTGCTGGAAAGGTGAAAAATTTTGTGATTTAATCTCTTCACTGTTAACTGCAAAAATCTCCCCCCTTCCCTACAAAATTGAAAATCCTTATTTTGTAAGTAAATCAGGGTAGTTAATGGTGGTCTGCAACAAGGCGCTGAAGCCGACTTGTCAAGATCAGGGTAGACGCACATTCTGTGCTCTATCAATAATTCATACAAAACGTCAACTAATAGCAAGGTCTGCTTAGCTTTCCGTTAGAGATCAAAAAAAATTCGAGGCGCTAAATGAAAGAAGAAGCCAAATTAAATTTCTATTCGATTAATAAATGCGGTTACTATAATTTTGGTAAGGGCGATCCCGAGTTTGGTTCTGTTAAAAATATCCTTCAGCAATTAAATGAATGGGCAAAAAGGCCTGATTTTACATTAGAGTCAACGTGTACATATTCCACTGATAATGACGAAGATGATTCACTAAGAACCTTCTGTTTCGACATTATACGCAACAAAAAGACGGGCGATTTTTTCTTAACGACATGGAATGAAACACCAACAACATTTGGTCAAGTTGCTTCAGTCGAAGCAGACCAACCAGTAGGTCAAGCTGATGTTAAAATGAACGAAATTGTAGAGGGTACTATACCCGGTTACGCTACCTATTTCTGGTTTATGCCTGAGCATGATGTATTTGCTACGGTAAGATTTCAGCATACTTTTAACGGCCATAGAAGTCTTGTTAAGTATCTTAATGGCTTTTTAGAAACACACAGTCCTTATGCTGTAAAGAGATTTATAGATGACGATAATATAGAGGTTCTTGGATACCGCGATAACGAAAAAGATGAAATCGAAAAGTTAAATCCATCATTCCGTTCTAGACTGTTAAGAAAGGGTGGAGAAGTTGATCTAATTAAACAAAAATGCGCCTCCATTAGGAATATCATTAGAAAATCTACACTCAATTTAGAAGTTGAAGAAGAAAAATCCCTAGCAACTAAAATGTTAGAAAAAATGGGTATTTTTCAAGGGTGCAATGGTCGCCAAGAGTTAAGTGTAAAATACAATATACCTTATACTCCTACAAATGATGATATATCATCAATTATTGAAAATGCTTTTGAAGAGGGGCTTTCATGGCACAATGATGTTGGTTTTCAGTTCACTGGTAAAAGTGAGGTTACTTGGCTAAGTAACTCAATAATCAAGAGAGATTTTGATCTGAACGTTGAAAGAGAAAATGATGAAGTTGTAAATTTACTATCGCTTGGTAAACAACTATCTTCTCAAAGGCAAATAGTCGTTAACATATTAAATGGTGCGCAATGAACATTATCTCAATAATAATATGCATCATCATTTCATTGCTATGTTACTGGGTTGGCTCTGACATTTCTATTAAATCACAACTGCCAATTTACGAGTCACTTAGAAACACTTCAGCAATAATTTTTGGTGTAATGGGTGCGTGGATTGCTATTCTGTATCCAAAGGCTCTGCTTAAAATATATGGGAAATTAGAGACAAAAGAAGCAGAAGAACAAACCAAAAGTATTAAGCAGTTGATAAGCCCAATGGTATTATCAACTATAATTGTTTCATTTGTATTAGTTGTATCACTATTGGCACCAGTACTAAGAAATATTGCTTATTTGCAGCAATATACACATTTAGTTAGGTCATTATCCTTTGCAATTTTAGGAGGGTTAACCTTTCTACAACTATGGGCTCTTGTTGCCACTTTAGCACCAAGTGATCTAATCAATAAAAGAGCAGATTTTTCAATAAGAAAACGAAAAAAAATCAAGGATGTTTTTCCTGATATTGAATAAAAACATGATCTAACGAACAAGGTTAGATTGTGAGAGCGAAGCGATCCACAATCTGAACCGGTGGTTGGACAAGCCCGGTGGATATATATAGAAAAGAGCTTTTTCGCCTGAGAGTGTTGAATCAGTCGGCGGGGTGGCAGAGAGCAGGAAGCTTCCTCTGCTTTGATCTTTGAAGATGATTCTGATGAGACATTGGGCTGTTACACACTGATTTCGGCCTTTATTTGGACGCAAGTATCCTGTTCCGGTGAAATCCGGTTATGGCAAGCATTGCTGTGGGGTTGCTGTTTACATATAACGAACAAGGTTAGATTGTGAGAGCGAAGCGATCCACAATCTGAACCGGTGGTTGGACAAGCCCGGTGGATATATATAGAAAAGAGCTTTTTCGCCTGAGAGTGTTGAATCAGTCGGCGGGGTGGCAGAGAGCAGGAAGCTTCCTCTGCTTTGATCTTTGAAGATGATTCTGATGAGACATTGGGCTGTTACACACTGATTTCGGCCTTTATTTGGACGCAAGTATCCTGTTCCGGTGAAATCCGGTTATGGCAAGCATTGCTGTGGGGTTGCTGTTTACATATCTTTTGCCTCCGGTTGACTCACCTGTGAAATCTGTCTGGATAGGCTGGTGGCCGTGGAATCATTGTGGCAATGATCGCCATGGCAGCCCCGCAAACCGGGCATGTAATGGGTGGCCGCTGTTTTAATTTTCCGGCAAGCCCACGCAAGGGGTTGAATCTCAGGATCAATTTGAGCAGGTTGATGAGTTTTTTGCTGCATGAATGGAGAAAGCCGTACGACCTTGCCCGTCGAAAGCCTCTGGGCAGCACATGGAGCATGAGCAGGTAGATGAAATACTCGCCTTTAACGGTTCTGGTTCGATCCTCTCCGCTTTTGGCATGTCGATAACGAAAAGTGACCATGCCGTCCCTGCACTGCAGGATGTCCTGCTCCCGGATGACTCCCCGGTACAGATACCGTCCGAGGTAGATCAGGGCCTTTTCGCCATTGCCGGCTTCCTTGCAGTCAACCACCCATTGTTTGGGGCAATCACTGGGAACCGGCAGGTTGTTGTTGACCATGGTCTGGAGGAGCTTGGCCCGGAAGACCTTGGCCAGTGCCTTGTGACTGAAGAGATATCCCGGAGATTTTACCTTCCAGAGACTCTGTTTCAGATTGATGCTCGCCCCGGCCATGACCACATGGATGTGGGGGTGATAGTCAAGGGTTCGGGAATGGGTATGGAGAATGGCGGTGAAACCTGGGGCTCCGCCGAGTTTCTTGTCGTTTTTGGTAAAAGATTTCAGGAGTTCCTGCACGGTGGAGAACATCAGGGAATAGATTGTGCTTTGATTTCTCCACGCCAGGTCACGGAGTTGTTCCGGGATGGTAAAGGTGATCAGGGAGTATTGGCACGGCAGGCACTTGCTGATCTGGTTTTCTATCCATTGTTGACTTTCGTGCTGCTGACAATGAGGGCAGTTTCGGTGGCCGCAGGAGTGGGGAATGTAGCTCTGTTTGCCACAATGCTGATCTGAACACTGGGCCAGCATGTGCGGGCCATGTTCCTGCCTGCACCGGGCCATGGAATCCAGCGCCTTGATATGACCCGGCAGAAGATTTTTATTGTAGCGGCGAAAGAAGCGGTCCTTGAACTCGTTGATGATTGCGGAGAGCAGCATTATTTGGGCCCTCCCCACTTGATGTCCAGGGATTCGACCAGGCTGTTGACGGCCCGCCTGACATTATTGCCCGTGACGGTGGTCAGGTGGGTGTATCTGGAGGTGGTCAGGATGCTGACATGGCCAAGGATCTGTTGCAGTTCAAGCAGGTCGACCCCGGCCTCCAGCATATGGGTGGCATAGCTGTGACGCAGGGAATGGCATGAGATTTTTTTTTATGCCGAGTTGCTGAACAACGGCTTGCATGGTGGTTTGGATGCCGCCTCGATCCAGTGGCTGATCAACCAGATGGGCGTTTTTCAGACCTCTCTTCCTGCTGGGAAAGAGAAAAAGGGGGTGCCCGTGCACCGCCCAGAAATCGCACAGTACGCGCAAGGTCTTGTCAGGCAGCGGCACCAGGCGATCCTTATTGCCCTTGGCATCGCGAATATGCACCCGCATGTTATGGGCGTCTATATCACCGACAGTAAGCCGGATTCCTTCGCCAAGGCGGAGGCCCATGCTGTAGATAGTAAAGAAGAAAACCTTGTAGCTCAAGATATTGGTGGCGGCAAACAGTTGCCCTGTCTGCTCGACGGACAGGATATCGGGAATTCTGGACGTCTTGGGAGGCTTGATCAGGGGGATGTCTTCCCAGGTTTTATGCAGTACCCTGGAGTAGAAGAATTTCAGACCATAGAGATCAAGCTTGACGCTGCTCCAGGAGCACTCTTCCAAAAGTTCGTTGAAATAATCGAGCAACTGGTCGGAGCTAAGGCTGTCAATCCTGCAATCAAAATAGTTGCCGATACGCCTGATTGCCCTGGCGTACGCATCAACGGTTTTTGGCTGTAGACCGCCAAGTTTCAGGAGTTTCAGGTGATTTTGATACTGCTTGGTGAAGTGGGGATCCTGGGGCATGCTGGTGTTCATTGTAACCTCCGTGGTAATAGGGTGATTGAGATGGCATCAAACTTGCTTCGCCGCTCTCTTTCTATTACTATATGCCGTGAGATTACAAAATATTATTCATGAATGAAGCTGCGGCCTGCATCCTGTCTGCCGCGGTAGCGGCTTCGTCCAACAAGGGAATTAAGAGCGACGGCAAAAAGCCGCCGCGCCTTATGCCCGCCGTTCGGCAACCAACTATGAAAAAAGAAATAGTAATTTTGGCGAAATCAGTAAAATTTAGACAATACTGCATAGCTGGAAGAGAAATTATCCGCAGCAAAAGTGGCCTATCTCTCGGTGAGTGGATAAGACCAGTCAATGATAGAGAAGATGAGGCTTTGAGCTATGGTGAAATAAGATTCATTAATCATGCAATCCCAAAACTATTAGATATAGTCGAGATAAGCTTGTCAGAGAAAACAGGATCAACCACGCAACCAGAAAATTGGAGAATTAATAAAAATATAGCTTGGGCGAAAACGGGCCATATTTCAAAGAAATCCTTGACTCATTTTGTAGAAGCTCCAGAGGGGTTATGGATTGATTCTTTTGCAGCCACTGACAGAATATCTTCCCAATCATTTGCCAATCAGTCTTCATCGTCATTATGCATTATTAAACCGAACAATTTTCAAATGAAAATATATACTGATTTCGATGCCTTTGCGGGCAGGGAGAAGAAGAGACGCCGTGGGATTTTTGATTATAATGGTCAGCATTATAATCTTGCGATAACCGATCCGGACATTGACACTAAATATTTCCGCCCATTTCCCAAAATAGATGAAGATGCTAAAAATATTATACCCTCAAATGATTGTTTGCTATGTATAAGCTTAGCCCCCGAGTTTCATGGTTATCATTATAAACTAATTGCTACAGTTATTGAGCATGAATGAACTATTTACAATAGGGTACTCCCCCCACATACAAGATTCTTTCCTTCGTATTTTAGAAAAATACAAAATCACAGCGGTTGCAGATGTTCGCTCTTCTCCATATAGCCAATTCAAACCAGAATTTAACAGAGAACAACTTGAAATATTTCTAAATAGGCATGGAATCGCTTACGTATTTTTGGGAGACTTTTGCGGGGCGCGAGTTGAGGATACATCTTGTTATGTTAACGGCAAAGTAGACTATGCACTTGTGGCTGAAAATCCAAAATTCAAAGCAGGTTTAAAAAGAATAATGGATGGTTTGGGGAAATTTAGAATCGCCCTTATGTGTGCAGAGAAAGATCCGATCACCTGCCATAGAACTATTCTAATTTGCCGGAATCTAATGCCAGCAGGAATTAATATCAAACACATAATGAGTAATGGGCGAGTCGAGGCACACAAGGATAGTGAACAGAGGTTGTTGAAACTTTTCAATCTTAACCAACCAGAAATGTTCCGCAGCGAGGAACAGAGGTTGGCTGAAGCATATTCGCGCCAAGGTAAAATAATTGCTTATAAAACTGTTGAGCGCACATCCGAATACAAGGGCCAATAAATGTTACCAGTAAAGCTTTACACAATTGGATTTACAAAGAAAAACGCTAAAGAATTTTTCTCGAAGCTACGTAAAGCTGGCATAACAAAGCTCATCGATATCCGGTTAAATAATGTTTCACAACTCGCAGGTTTTGCAAAACGAGATGATCTAAACTTTTTCTTAAAAGAGCTTTGCGATTGCGACTATAGGCACATGCCTAGTTTTGCACCAACAAAGGAAATTCTTGACGCTTACAAGAAAAAGCAAATTGACTGGGATGAATATGTTCGACGTTTTAGCAAACTGATCAAAGAACGAAAAATTGAGAATAATATATCGGCTGAAGAACTCAACAATGCATGCTTTTTGTGTAGCGAACCGACACCTGAACAGTGTCATCGTCGTTTGGTAAGTGAATATTTAAAAGATCAATTTGGAAACATTGAAATAAAACATCTGTAAAAAATGCCGAACAGGCGGTTCACTTGATGCCGAGAAAATCCGGGACCTTACGGACAAACTCATTGGCGGCGCAAGTGACCTTGGTCGTTAACATTGCCACATCCAATCTCAGGAATTTCTCAACCAACCCTGCGTTTAGGTTACTACTGTATCCATTGGCTACAAGGAGCAGATTGAGTTGCCCGTAAATTGTGATGCTGAAATCAGGTGATGCATAGTAGATATATAAGAGAACAATCTTGTCTCACTCTATGGGTTAGGAATGAAGAGGTCACTTCTTGCAAATCCAGAACAGGATCGACAGCACCACGGAAATGACAATGCACGTGGTCAGGGGAAAATAAAACTTAAAACTCCCAGACTTGAAGACAAAATCACCTGGCAGCCTGCCCAGATTCAATTTTTGTAACAAGGGCCAGCAAAGGCCAAGGACGACGAGAATAATGCCGATGGTGATCAGTGTTTTTGTCATTGTCATTTCTGTTTTTTCAATCTACAAATCGACCGAGGCAATAACATATCCATGCGCCAGTCTTTTTCGTACAATCCGGCGCAGCCCCTTTGCCATTCCCTCTTGATCAGCATATCGTTCTGATTGCCCTGGCTGGCCCTTTGTGCCGATTCTACCCCAATGACGAGTCAGCTTATAGCCGAACAAGTCCTGCATGGCGGTTAAGCGAT
>JAQVER010000162.1 GCA_028697885.1 Desulfocapsaceae bacterium | reverse complement strand
GATCACGCGGGCCGCGCGGCGGTTCCACAGATTTCAAGACCTCCGGCAGATAATTGGCCAGATTCAGCACACAGAAGGTGTTCCAGATCAGTTTGGCACAAGCCTCAGGACTGCGGACCACCAGCGGCTTAACCGTCATCGGCAGGGTGCCGGCGGCATAACCGATCACCGCGGCCACCGTGCCTTCTTCCAAAAGTTTTCGGGCCTGGGCCCGGATCTCTTCACTTACTGTTTCGTTTATTGTTGGCATGATCTTTTTTACGCGACCTGTAATGCTGTTTCTAAGGCATCAATTTTCTTTACCAGCCTGCTCGCCGGCCCCAGTGCTTTTACCTTCTCGGTCACGCCTTGGACAACTTCGGCAAACTGCTCGCCCTCGGAGGCCGACACCCAGGAAAAGTTGACCCGTCCCGGTTCAATCCCGATAAAATCAAGAAGATTGCTCAGCAGGGCAAAGCGCCGCCGGGCAAAATAATTGCCGCTGATATAGTGACAGTCTCCCGGATGACAGCCGGACACCAGAATCCCGTCAGCCCCGGATTTCAGCGCCGACATGATCATGTTCTCGCTGACCCGTCCCGAACAGGGAACCCTGACAATCCTGATATTAGAAGGATACTGAAAGCGGCTGACACCGGCCAGATCAGCACCCGCATAACTGCACCAGTTACAGAGGAAGGCAATGATCTTCGGCTCCCAGTTCGTACTCTGCTCGGTCATGATAGTCTCATTAAAATAATTGTTCTGACAACTCTTGTTCTCATCTTTCCATCACATGAAGGCCGCATCAACCGCGGCCATAATCTGCTCATTGCCGATATTTTTCAGACTGATCGCATCGGAACGGCAACCGGCAACACAGGCACCGCAGCCCTTACACATGCTGGTATTAACTGTAGAGACTCCGTTCTCATCCAGACTCACGGCGTTATAGGCACAAACCGCGACACAGAGCCCGCAGCCGGTACACTTAACCGGGGTCACCACTGCGGTCACACTCTCAGCGGGGACCGCGTCATAGGCCAGGATAATCGAAGCCCGGGCTGCCGCGGCCTTGGCCTGGGCGATGGCCTCTTCCATCGGTTTGGGATAATGGCAAAGACCGGCCAGGAATACCCCTTCCGTGGCAAAATCCACGGGCCGCAGTTTCATATGGGCCTCCAGCAAAAATCCCTGGGAGTCCACGGCACACTTGAAGAACTTGGAAAGGTTGCCGGTCTGCTGCCGGGGCTGGATGGCAGTGGCCAGAACCAGCATATCGGGATGGATCGTAATCTTGGCGTCAATAATCGGGTCATGGGCCTGAACAACCAGTTGACCTCCGTTTTCACTCACCTGCGGCAGATGCTCAAGGTCATAACGGATGAAGAGAATCCCCTTGGCCCGGGCCTCCTGATACAAACGCTCCCGCTGCCCGTAGGTGCGAACATCGCGGTAGAGCATAAAGACATCCATGTCCGGATTCAACTCCTTGAGTCTCACCGCCGAATCAATGGCATGGGTACAACAGACCCGGCTGCAATAGGGTCTCTCGGGAATCCGTGAGCCGACACAGTGGATAAAGACCGCCTGTTTGACCTCTTTCAGGGCCGCCTCTTCGTCAATGAAGCGTTTATCCAGTTCCAACAGAGTCTGGACATGGGGATTGATTCCATACAGAAACTGCCATTTCCCTTCCGGCTGATAGGCCTGCCCGCCCACAGCCATGACCGCCACCCCATGTTCAAAGGAGTGTCCATCATTGAAGGTGGTGATGAATTTGCCGACGGAACCGCTGACATCAGTGATCTCTGTATTATATTTGACACTGATCTGCGGATGGGAAGTGACCTGCGCGGTCAGCTCATTGATAAAAGGCAGGAAAGTATCTCCTTTCCAGTTACGATAGACCTTACGGCCATTGCCGCCCAAAGATTCACTCTGCTCAATCAAGGTCACCGGATAATTCTGCTCGGCCATGGACAGGGCCGCTGTCATCCCGGAGACCCCGCCGCCAATGACCAGAGCCGATTTCGTCACCGGCACGGTGTTATAAGGCAGTGCGCCTTCACCCCGCACCCGGGCCACGGCCATAGCAACCAGATCCTTGGCCTTGGCCGTCGCCTTCTCCGGCTCCAGCTGATGGACCCAGGAATCCTGGTCCCTGATGTTGGCCATCTCAAAGAGGAACTTGTTCAGGCCCGCATCCCGAAGCGTTTCCTGAAAGAGCGGCTCATGGGTACGAGGCGAGCATGAGGCCACCACCACCCGGTTCAAGCCCTCTTCCTTAATGATCGATACCATCTGGTTGATGGTATCCTGGGAGCAGGTGAAGAGATTGCACTGGGCAAATACCACATTCGGTAAATTTTTCGCATGAGCGGCCACCGCCTCCACATCAACGACACTCGAGATGTTAATGCCGCAGTGACAGACAAAGACCCCGATCCGGGGGGCCTGGGCATGGATATTCATCTCGGCCGGGTACACCTTTTTATTGGTCTCAGTCCAGCGGGCCGGGGCCATAATCTGACCCGCTTCGGCGGCGGCCGCGCTGGCCTCCATCACCGACTGGGGGATATCCTTGGGTTCTGAGGCAGCGCCACAGACATAGATCCCCGGCCGACTGGTGGCCACCGGATTGAAGTTGTCTGTTTTGATGAAATTATCAGCATCAAGATCCAGACCCAGCATTTCCGCCATGGCCAGTGTCTGTTTCCCCACCTGCAGCCCCGTAGAGAGGACCACCATATCAAACTCACCGAAATTGACCTGACCCTGCTCATCCACATAACGGAGTTGCAGATCGCCAGGTTCCGCCGCCGGAATCACCGAATGTACCCGCGCCCGGTGGAAATGGACGCCATTGTCCTTGGCCCGGTTGTAATAATTCTCAAAACCCTTGCCATGGGTCCGCATGTCCATATAGAAGATGGAAGGCTCAAACTCGCCATGGGCATGTTCCTTGGCAATCACCGCCTGTTTAAGGGCAAACATGCAGCAGATGGATGAACAATAGGGATGGCCGACCCGGTTGATATCGCGGGAGCCGACACATTGCAGCCAGGCGATCCGTTTGGGCTCCCGGCCGTCAGAGGGACGTTCCATGTGGCCCATACAGGGACCGGAGGGGCTGAGCAGACGCTCAAACTCCATCGCCGTTACGACATTGGGCAGGCGGCCGTAGCCGGTAAAATCAAGGGAGGAAGGATCATACGGGGAAAATCCCAGGGCCAGCACCACCGACCCCACTTCCAGCACGTGTTCTTTGGCCGTATCATCAAAATTGATGGCCCCTGCCGGACAGACCTTGGCGCACATTCCACAGCGGCCGGGTTTGTTGATCCAGATACAGTGATCCGGATCAAGGGCATACTTCAAGGGAACCGCCTGGGGATAACTGAGATAGGCGGCCTTACGCTCGCCTATGCCCTCGTTAAAGGTATTGCTCACCTTTTTCGGACATTTTTCGGCACACAGTCCGCAGGCAATACATTTTTCCGGATCAACATAACGCGGTCGCTGGCGGACAACGGCCTTGAAACTGCCCGGCT
>JAQVER010000161.1 GCA_028697885.1 Desulfocapsaceae bacterium | reverse complement strand
TCCACTTCCGTCAAGAGCCACATCAGCAACGGACAGGTTGTGTTCACGCATCAGTCCCTCAGCCTTCTTCATGGCAAGGGCAGCTTCGTTTTCGTTATCACTTGCAGACAGAGAAAGTAATTTTTGGAGTTTATTGATTATTTTCTGATCTATCATGGTCTTGTCTCCTTATGAGATTGAAGAATCAAGGGCAAGACTTCCCCATAGGGGTTGTTTTGCCCCGATGGGTTGATGGGTTGATATTGGTTGCGTAGAATTGAGCTAAAATTGAATGCCCATATCCGTAAAGGACGTTAAATTATCCCCTACGATTATGTGGTCAAGAACCTTAACATCTATGATTTTTAAGATTTCTTTCAGTTTTTTGGTCAATTCAATGTCTTGTGGTGATGGGTCAGTATTGCCAGAGGGATGATTATGAGCAAAGATAACCTTCGCAGCATTGAGCCGCAGGGCTTCCTTGACCACTTCACGCGGGTAAACTGTTGTCGAATCAATAGTCCCTTGAAACATTTCCCTCCAAGCGAGGATACAGTTTTTGGTGTCCAAAAACAGACAACCAAAGACCTCATGTTGGTATGAAGAGATTTTTGAGGCTATTGCTTCCTTTGCCGCTTGTGAACCTCCGATAAATTCAGATCCTTTTTTCAGTGTGGAGCGAGTACGGCTACGCCCCTCTTTGATGATTTCGGGGGTTGTCGCAGTGATGTACTGCCCTTGTTCGTCTTTGATAAATAACTGCATCGCCTTATCTCCTTCTGTGAATTAAAAAGGGATACGACCTTACCAAAGACAAAGGGGTTGTTTTGCTCCTGGTGGTTTGATTTCTGCGGGTTTCTGCAACAGATAGCTTCTTTTGCAAGCGTTCTATCTCATTTGCAGCCTCAAAAAGCAGGATGCAATGGCCGAGGTTGGTCTTGTCGGTTCTTTTTGCAGTATTCCGCATACTTCTAATTAGATTGATAATCATATCTTGCCTCCTTTGAGTCGGAATAAAAAAGGGGCAAGACTTCCCCGACAGGGGTTGTTTGCCCCTGGTGGGTTGATTACCATTGTTGGTTATTCAGTTTTTTCTTTTTCTTGGTGATCAGCTTCAAAATAATCGGCCATTAAGTCAGCCATTACTTCGAGATCATAATAATAATCCATTATGATGATGCCTCCTGTGCGTCAGTATGATCAGCGATGGCCTCAAAGAGATAGACAGGATGGTGATGTTTCAATAGCTCTTTCAACAGAGCTACCGGATCATTACTTCCTATCAATTTCTGTAGGCGCTCTATCTCGTCTGCAGCTTCATGGAGCACGTTGCAATGAGGCCAATCATTCTCGGCAGCCCTTCTTGCACTGTTCCGCAGTCGTGTAGTCAGTTTGATTGTTATGGTCGACTTTTCAGTAACTTCCCTTTCCAATGGTTCGGCCATTATTTCGATTTCTGACTTATTCATGATTTTTCCTCCGTAATGAAAAAAGGACAAGACTTCCCCTGCAGGGGTTGTTTGCCCCTGGTAGGTCGGTTATGCCGCTTTTCGTATTTCAGCCAGGACAAAATGCTTCGATTGTTCCGGCTTGTAGATACGGATAGGCTTTTCGTTTATTTCACCGCAACCCTGCCGGTCATACCAGCCAATTTTTCGGCCTGACCAGAAGACAAATCCGTCCTTGAGGTCGAAGCGATTGTTACCGACATAAGCGATGGCTCCGGTTTTCTTGACATAGACAGTCCCGCGAACAACGACATACTGTTGCGTGACCGTGGCAGTGCCGGAGTTTGTTGTCATGGTGGTTGTAGTGGTGATGGTAACGGCCTGGTCATCGTCCATAGACAGATTGCCCAGCAATTCTCGTTGTCGGTATCTAGTCCAGGCCTCACTCATATCCTTGACTGCAATCTTGCCAGTCAAAGCCTTTGCCAGTTCGTACATCATGCTGTTTTCTGATTCAGATAATGCGGCCAGCCCTTTATCTGACAGCTCTCCCTCTATGGCCAGAGATGTTTCCATCTTCTGTGCCATGAGCGACAGAGCTTTTTCCTGCATGGTGTCCGCATAGGCCATAAAAAACACCCGCACCGGCTGATCTTGACCGATACGCCATGACCTGCGGCTGGCTTGTCTGAGAGTGAAAACTGAATAGCCGCATTGAAAAAATATAATGGAGGGAAACTCTAAAAGATCGAGTCCGGTTTTCACCAAGTTGGGATTGCAGATCAGGCAGTCATAAAGCCCTGTTTTGATCTGTTCCTTGAGATAGTCTTCCCGATGTTCAGGGGTGACATCTGTACTGCGTAAAATCAGAGGATTCATGTCGTGCGTATGAAGTTTTTCCTCTAATGTTGACAGTAAGTCTCGCGTTCCGGTGTGCTCCAGGAAAACAGCTACCTTTCTTCCCTTTTTCTTTTCAGCCGTGATAATTTCCAGCAGCTTTTCTTCTTTAGGCAGTAGGTCAATTTCAAGGGCAGGGGCATAGCCCACTGTCTCCTCTGTACCTGCAATTTCAAGGGTGACAATTTCCTCGCGTCTGCATCCATCAGGATACGCCAGTAAAGATTGAAGCATTTTTCCTAAAAGCCGCATGTCGCCTCGGGCCAATGCTTGAAATGTCGCATCAGTTAAGTCCTTGGCAAGCTGCTTGTATGCTTCTCTCTGCTCATGTTCCATTTTTACCGGAACAATGATCTCTTCGTATTCCGGTAGAGCATCACTCACATCCGCCAGACGAACAAAGGCTGAATGTTCGAGCAGCAGGTCGGGTAACAACAGGGGTGATATCCCCGGCGCTTCCTTGACCCGTGATTTTCCGAGCTTCCGGCCAATACTGGCCTGGTTGAGGCTTGCCTCTAAGTCTTTGGTATCGTAGGTCCTCTGCACAACACCGTAGCGTTCTGCAAAGTGCATTGACCTTCCAAACTCAAAACCTCCGGCCTTCATCTGACGAGAAAACATCCGCCAGAGCAGGTAAAACAGATTTGAGCTGTATCCGCCCATCAAGGTACCGGTAAGAGCAAGCACCTTTTTGGAACGGGCAATCAGGCAGGACATGGCTTGGCCCTGGGCAGTACCGCCGCCCTTGAGTTCATGCACCTCATCCAGTATCAGGAGATCAAAGAAGTTCTTGGGAAAAAACCGCTTGATAAACTCAGCCTTGGCGTAGCGGCGGACCTTGGTTCTGTCTGCCATCCACATCGGGGCCTTGCAATATTCGCAGGTTTCTCCTTCTGATGTTATTTGTAGTCCGCATTCAGGACAGCATGGTTTCCCGCTAACAGTAATCATTTGGGGAACACGCTGAAAATGCAGCTTGGCCCGTTCTTTTCCCATAACCCATATCTCCGTACCAACCGGTTTGGTCAGCTTGAGCTTATTGGCTATGAGCAGATCAAGGCTCTTTCCGTTAAGATTGGTGCAATTACAGTTTGGGATTGTATTCTGAGCTTCCCGGATCCATTTCTTGACCAGGTGGCCAGGACATTGAATAAGGATCCGCTTGCTCTGCTTCGGAAGCAGATGAGCAACAGCCAGTCCCATGTAGGTCTTCCCCGTTCCCATCTCGCCAACCAGAAAATCAG
>JAQVER010000084.1 GCA_028697885.1 Desulfocapsaceae bacterium | reverse complement strand
CCCATGGCACGCGTAGCGGCAGTATTCTCTTCCAACTCGAAAAGCGCTGCGGCGACATGCTTGGCAAGGTTCTCATCAATATGTGGCATTGCGGCAAAGGGCCATTCCGGATAAAGCCGGGTGGAAACCTGAAGCGGAAATTCGGGAAGATCCTGACGATTAAGTACCTTGAGCTGTTTGCTATCCAGCTTGCCTTCCCTCACCATACCTTCCAACACGCCGCTATTGACAAAACCGACATCGGCATGACCGTCCAGTACAGCTGCAACAACCTGGTCCTGAGGGAATCCGGTGGTAACCAACTGGACGTCTTGGGGCAGACGAATCCCCACTCGGAGGAGCTCATATGCCTGCATCTGATACCCTCCCTGGGATTCGGTGGTGACGGCGGCGATACTTTTACCCTTGATATCGCGTAGCGTGTTTATATCGACTTGTCCCGCCCGACTGAAAATAACACCACCATATACAGTGAGCGATTGGCCAGTTCCAGTGGAGGCCAGGGTGGCGAGTGGCGAAGACAAACCGTTACGATTTCTCAACGACACGTAATGTCCGCCATTGGTCAGTACGAAATCAAGCTGACGGGCAGCAACAGCCTGATCCAACTCGGCATGGCTGAGTGCTACTATTACGAAATCATGTTCCGGCATGGCCTGTTTGAGGATGACTGTCAGAGGTTGCCACCGCGTAAGCGCCTGCGATTTCGAGGGAGATGCAAGCACGCCAAGTTTTACCGGTTCTGCGCCATAAGCCAGGAGGGGTAATTGTGCGCTGCCTGACAAACAGGCAATCAGCATCAACACGAGAACAATTGGCTTCATGTGCATAAATCTCTCCATAATCCGTATTACTGAAAATCAGTAGGCAGAAAATCAGCGCGTATCAGTGTAGTGAGTGGGTCAGCCTGCTTGAGCAATCCACTCTTGACCATGATGGCTGACAGCTGACGGGCACTGGTGATCAGTTCGGGAGAAGTTCCCGCGAGCAGGCGGTAATTATGAGCGGCGTCCGGTAACATCAAGCCTTTAAAGACAGAAAGGAAATTTGCTGCCGGCAGACCAAGATGGGGAGCCATACGGTAGGCGGCATCCTGCGGGTTTCGGTTCAGATACTTAAGGGCGCGAAAATGAGCAGAGAGAAGGTGGCGAATCGCCTTGGCGTGGCTCCGGTCGAGTTTATCACTGCGTATTGCCAGAACATCAACGATGGTGTTGGGGATTTGCCGACTATCGAACAGGTTGAGTGCACCTTGCCCCAGTAATTGAGTGGCCACCGGTTCAAAGGTGATAACGGCATCCACTTCATCACGCAACCAGGCAGCGCGTTGCTGATCGACGGGAAGCATGACCAGGGTGACGTCTTCTTTCGTCAGACCCGCCGCACGCAAGGATTCAACCAACATCAATTCACCCACGGATCCTTGCTCAAAACCTATGCGTCGGCCTTTAAGGTCAGCAAGGGTCTTGCTCCCAGGACGTGCCACCAGCATATCGGCACCGGCCGAGACATCAAAGATCATCACCACCGACAGCGGCAGTCCGCTGGCACGCGCTTGCAAAACTTCATCCAGGGTCATTGCCGCCCCATCCACTTTGCCTTCGGCCAATGCCTTCATGGAATCACGGCCTGAGGACATCTCAACCAGGCGCACCTGTTGTCTATCCAGCCAGCCTTCACTACGCGCAAGATACTCCAACTCATATCCCGGCCAAATACGGGTAGCAATGGCAATGGGCTTGTCGGTCAACCATGCACAGGCGGACAATGCGGCGGTAAGAGTCAAGCATCCCCAAAAAAACATAAATCGACGCCGAGAAACCATTTTCTAAATCCTTTTTCTAAGATTACTCCGGTTCGCTCAGAATCTGCAAGAATGTTTCAAAGCGTGAAACTCCCGATTTCTATTACTAGTCATCAATCATTTTCGTGCGATCGGGATTTAATCCACAATTGATATCGTAAATGGTCCTGGACAGAAATTCTTCCCGACTGGAACCCAGGTCGCAACATAGAGTTCCAAATAGTTTTTTAGACCGGAATCAACTCATACACAATGACACTATCAAAATATCAAACTTCAAGTCAATGTCATCCCTGTTTTTATTCCCTGCATGAAGCACAGCATTATTAAAGGTATGGACCATACCTACTGCAGGAGGAGGCGAGAATTGCGCTCAGAAAGAATGAGGAGAAATAAATCATAGAAGAGAATCCAGAGCAGAACCTCTGAAGTGGAGAAATTCTCGTCTTTATGCAAGCACCTGCGGCACAGCATACTATATCGCTTGAGGATTTCGAGTGGTCAGGGTTCACCATGCAGTAGTCCCCTGATTCTCCAGACAGGCCAGAAGCGGGACAAGGAAGCGATAATCATGCACCGATCGGTTTGAGAGACAAAAAACAGTTACGCGAGTACAACCTGATTGCGCCCCTGTTCCTTGGCGCGGTATAGTGCGGCATCTGCCGACTGCAGCAGAATATCCGGCGAATGCATATCTCTTGGATCCATAGCCGCTACACCGATACTGATGGTCACACACCCGAACGGGGACATTTCGTGCGGCAGGGCCAACCCTTGAAGGGCCTCGCTGACTTTTTGGGCCATAGACAGTGCGCTATCACCATCAGTTGCCGGGGCAATGAAGACAAACTCCTCACCGCCATAACGAGCCACCAGATCACTGGTCCGGCAGACGTTCGCACGGAAGACACTGGCAACCCTGCGCAGACATTCATCACCCGCCTGATGACCATAATGATCGTTATATTTCTTGAACCAGTCGATATCAAGCATCCCCAGCGCCAGAGGCTGCTCCAGGCGTGCGGCACGACTCCACTCAGTCGCCAGCACCTCGTCAAAGCAACGCCGATTGGCAATACCTGTCAATCCATCGGTTGTACTCAAAGCTTCGAGCTTGCGATTAAGTATTTGCAGTTCGCTGGTACGTTCCACAACCTTGGCGTCGAGATGCCGGATATTGTCCTGCAAGCGACTCACCATGCCGTTAAACGCAGTTGCCACGACACCAATCTCATCGTCCCGGTTCAGGTTGCAACGCGCGTCAAAATCGCCGTTTTCTACCTGCAGCGCCGTATCGCTCAACTTGTGCAACGGGTCGGTCAGTTTCTTGGCAAACAGGTAAGTCAACAGGACGGAAAGCAGCAGGGTGACAGCGAAAACTGCCAGTACTCGATTTTTGAGAATACGTGCACTTTCGTCAAGTTCGTCAACATACATGGAAGTGCAGATATACCAGTCGAACTCCTTGCAATAGCGCACCCAGGAAATCTTGTCATAGACATAATTTCCGGGGTCGGACGGGCTGTCCCAGAGATAATGCAACCCTTCCTGTTTATTGGCCACCGCCATTAATAGTTGGCCGATTGGGGTTTGCGTAGACGGATTAAGCTGATGGGAAAAATCCTTGCCCTCGATGTTGGGGTTAGGATGGATGACCATGTTCTGATGTCCATCAAAGATATAGACATAGCCGGACTTGCCGAGATGTGTTGTCCGTAACCGATGGCGTAGATCCTCAACAGCAACCTTCTTTTTGAGGAGCACGGCGGCTTCCACGTCATCCATGTAGACACCTGTACCAATGACCATGTCAAAAAACGGAATATGCTTATAATAACTCAGTTTCTCGATCGGTTGCTGTTCCCCCAAACGACGCCACCAATAGGAATGAAATCCCTCCCCCGCACTCCGGCCACCTGCAACCATCGGCGGCACAATCAGATTGCCCCGAAGATCCATTTTACTGGAGAAATCAGCGTTGTTCAACTGCGGATCGGGGTGGGAGATCAGCACGGAGGCGTAATTGGCCGCCCAGACGTAATCATCGTGACCGTACTTGATGTGACGCAATTCTTCGAGCAGCGTGTCTATGGCCTGCGCCTTTGAGAGTTTACCGGACAGCACCTGTTCTTCGAGCATTTTGATGTGCGATTCAACTACCGCGATAATGTTTTGAAGCTGGGCCTTACGTTCCAGAATAATGGACTGGCGGTAATTCTCGAGATCGAGATGAGTTTGTTCCACCATCTCGTAGACGTTCTTCAAAATGGTGTGCCCCGCGCTTTCCTCGATCCCATCCACCGTGGTCTGGATGAATGGCACGGACAGCAGGTACATGATGGCGAATAACACGCTGATAACCGCGGCAGTGGTAGCGAAAATGCGGACAAACAGGCTTGATTTAAAACGGGTATTCATATCTACCTTTAAAAATGACTGAACACCTGAGGCCGGTCGTCGATAGTAAACACCAGAGCAGTCATACTGTTACTTGCATTTTCAAATACCTCTCAGCTCAAGAAGAAGCCACCTCACCGATCAAGATCTCGACACGATTCCTGCCCAGTTTCTTCGCCTGATAGAGCGCATCGTCCACCCTTTTCAGAAATGATTTCATATCATCCTGCGGTTCAAAGGCGGTAACCCCGAAACTGACCGTCATTTTCTTTACCTTATCGAAGTTATAGTCGGCAATGGCCAACCTCAGCTTCTCGGCCGTACGTCTTGCAGACTGGATATCTGATTGCGGCATCAGTACCATGAACTCTTCCCCCCCCCACCGCCCCACGATATCGGTAACACGGATATTGTCCTTCACCAGTCCGGTGACCGCCTGCAACACAGAGTCGCCGACATCGTGACCGAAGGTATCATTCACACGCTTGAAATAATCAAGATCGTACATGGCCAGTGCCATAGGTGTGCCATACCTTTTTGCTTGATCCATTTCTCTCATCAGGATCGCAGTAAACTCCCGTCGGTTAGCGATACCAGTCAGGCTGTCGGTGGTAGCGAGGAGATAGATTGCCTCCTCATCCCGCTTGCGTTGGGTGATGTCCATAACATAGATACGAATAAGCTTAACATCATCAACATAAGAGATATGCAGTTCATACGTCGCTTCCTCTATCTTTACCTCATCGACGATCTCTCCTTGCTCTTTACCTTGCCGCAAAGCATCAATTTGCTCCAGCGTACTCTGCAGCAAAGGATGTGACTGCCCAAGCGTACTCAACTTGGGAAACAAGTTTTCAGCTGCCGGATTGAGATAGGAGATCTCCCCGGCAGAGTCAAGTTCAATCACCGGGCTGGGGTGCAACTTGGGAAATGAGGCCAGACGGAGTATCTCCTCCTGTGCCTGCTTACGCGCAGTAATGTCGCGGTCAATGCCACGATACCCGGCAAACTCCCCATTTAGATCAAAGAAGGCTACCCCGCTGCTCTCCAGAACCACCAAGCGGCCATTCTTATGAAGATTGGTATTCTCGAGTGCGACAATAGGATCCCGATTTTTGATAATACCAGCGAGGACTTTGGCAACGCGTTGCCCCTCTTCCGGCGGCATTAAATCAAAAGGCGATTTGCCCAACACCTCTTCCGGTGTGTACCCCAGCAGTGTTTCCACTCTGGGACTGACATAAGTATAATGACAGTGCTCGTCCATCTCCCATATCCAGTCGCTCGTCGATTCGACCAGAGCACGAAACTTCTCCTCGCTCTGCCGCAGTGCTAAAGATGTCCGCTTACGGGCTGTGATATCACGCGCAATGCACAACCCATAGGGTTTATCAAGATTAACAAACCCCACGCTGACCTCTGCAGCGAAGATTGACCCATCCTTGCGCTGGTAGTTAGTTTCAAAGCGGGCGGCTCCCGACTTCTGTTTCTGCTCCTCGATAAATTTATAGCTATCGGGGTTCAATCCAGAATCGATATCGTAAAGGCTCATGGAAAGAAGTTCTTCCCGGCTGTAACCAAGGTCACGACAGGCGGTCTCGTTCACATCAAGAAATCGGAGTGTCAAGGGGTCGATTACCTCTATGGCATCGCTGGAATGATCCAACAATTTGCGAAAGAGACGGAGGTCGACATTCGCCTTGTGCAGAGCATCCGCCTCAATTTTAGTCTCGGGGAGGTCATCCATTTGCGGGTTCCTTGTTCTTCCGGGTGACACAAAACAGATTGTCTTCAGATAAGAATCAACTCCTATAAGATTAGACTATCAAAATAGCAAACTGCAAGTCAATGGCTAGCCAATTCAATTTCCTGTTTTAGCACAATATTCAGGCATCTTTTGACACTCTTCATTTTTAAAATTTTTATGCTTTTTTACCCTGAAGACCATGATTGCAACTGTTACTTCCGTATTGTTATCTTTTTATGATACAATAAATCAGCATGTAATTCTGTGATACTGTAGATGACCATCAGAGAGCAAGCCACCGGGACCATGCTTAAGCAGAAACAAGACCGGTACAAACTGCGATCAAGGGGATGGAGGCAATGTTGATTCCACAAGGATACACAGGACGGATCCTCAAAGGATCTTACTCACAAGCCTTATGTGAGCACGTGCAGCACAGTATTGAACGGCTTGAAAATTTCGAGCGGTTGGGACTCGCTCCCATGGTCTATGTGGCAGCCTGGCAGGAACGTGACAAAGTAATCTGGTACGAATTTGTCGGCCAACGATTTCTCCGATTCCTGGACTGCAGCGCTGATCAGGCTGCAACCCGTTTCCGATCCCTGGTTCTTGACCAACGGACCTATAGCTCCCATGAAGGCGATCTTGCGGTCCAAGAGGAGATTATCCCCTCCGACCGCTTGCGTGAGGATGAGGACTGCCTGCGCGAACACCGACTACAGACTGGACGGATGGAAGCCATCTACAAAATGAACCTTGCCGGTACCAGCTGGCTCAAAGACAGCTCGGTCCTTGAAATTTGGCCGGCGGATGGGATCTGTCTCTCCTTTGGCTGTCTAACCGATGTTTCCAAAGAGATGGAACAGAAGGACCAAATCCATCGTGAGAACCTGGTGGTTCAACGTGACAAGTCTATTCTGGTGGCAGCTGAACGGACCAATGCCCTCAACAACATGGCGGCACGGCTCTGTCACGAAATCCGCAACCCTATTGCCTCACTCGGTGGCTTGGCCAGACGGATCCAGACCATGTGCGAGCCAGAGACAAAAATGGCCCGTTACCTTGAAGTGGTCGAACACGAGACAGGCAGGCTGGAAAAAATTCTAGCCGGATTTGTTGCCTACACCCGTTCCCTTGAGTTGCGCCGAGAAATGGTCGATCCCAGAACTCTGCTCAGTTCAGTCCTCTCTCTGCTCAAAACCGATCTGGAAAACCAAGGCATCGAACCGCTCCTCCATGATCAGCCGGATCTGCCCGCTCTCTTCATTGACCGGGAACTAATGGAAGAAGCTTTTCTCCATGTCGTCAAGAATGGGATCGAGGCATTGCCCGGAGGAGGGACGATTGAGTGTTTCCTTGAAAGGACAGAGGGAGCATTACGGATCAGAATTCGTGATCATGGTGCCGGGATTCAGGAGAATCTTCGAGCGCGTATTTTTGAACCATTCTTCACAACGAAGGTGTATGGAGCAGGGCTCGGTCTTTCAATGGCCGACAAGATAATCCAGATGCATGGCGGCACCCTGGGTCTTCAGGCAGGTCAGGAACGAGGAACGGAAGCAGTAATCCTCCTCCCTGAGCAAGAAACAACTGAAAATTCAACTGTATAATAATAAAAAAAAAGACGAATTGGACTTCGTTTCCAATTGAAAACTGATTCCATACAACACTTACTCAGGCATATCTAATAAGGGTGGCAACCATGAATCCAGCAAGACGAATGATAACCATATTCACCCCGGGGAAAAAATATTCCGGTGAAATTGATGTACCCAATTCCTTACTGCGCACTACCGACCTGCTGAACAGCGCAAATTTATACTGGAAAGACCCCGCCAGTAAAAGCTTCAGCGATGGACTGTTGATGTATAACGTAGTTCTCTCCATCGATGGTATTGACACCTACCAGACATTTGAAAGTATCCAGATAAGGCAGCCGAATATTATCTTTTTTCATGATGGTTTCGCGGAACTCGGCAACTCTGAGGAAAAGGAAAGGGCTGACAAACTTAAAGAAAAAACCCACGAAGAGAAAAAAACCGTTCATCTGATTACAAAAGTCAGAGTAAACTCGTTTTTTGATATGCACGGGACCTTTCACGGCTTGTTCAAAAATAAATCAAGCCAGAAATATATTCCCTTAAGCGATGTGGTCCTGCACGAAATTATCAGGCAGCAGGATAAGTGGGTGAAAAAAAGGGTCAAGATGGTAAATAATTTTATCGGTGTCAACTCAAGTTATATTGAGGCAAGTTCCTTTGTTTAAGAGATGAATTGTAGTTATTCAGAATTTATCTGACATAATTTGGGAGAAAGATCCAAGCCAATTTTGCACCTTACTTATTTCATACAATCAGGAAGAAGGTTCACCTATGAGGTGTGTTCTTCAATTGAAGCTTGCCAAGGAAAAGCTAACGTGGTGTTCACTGGACCGCGCAGTTTGCGGGTCCAGTGGAACAGTTGGTTGGGTAAAATTTTATTGTAAAACCACAATCAGCATACTCCAGTAATATTCAGCGGCACCTTCCAAAGATAATTGATCTTTATTTCCGTGATGCCTGAAAGACATTCCAAGTGTTTTAAGGAACATCATTTGTCCATCATCTTCAACCGACAAACATTCATTGTAACTATTGTCTTGTTCAGAGCTAGAATATGTTATTCCAGACATAAAACCTCGATTTGAACCTAATCTAATAGTACAACGATTTACTTCTGTACCATTAACGTAGATTACAGAAGAAAATTTATTTGCATCAATTCTCCTAAAATTTGTTTCGATTTCAGGGTTTCTTTTTTCTAATTCACCGAGCGACCCTTCAAAGTATTTTGCTATATATTCAAAAGCATCTGTCTTAAATTTGTCTTTCTCACGATCAGTAAATGATTTCTTCACTCTCAAATTACTTGAACGTATCGCTCCATTTTTTTTTCGAGAAGAGGAGACTGTATAAGAGGGAGTTGGCATTGGACTAATATCTTTTGAGGTCTTGTTTTTGTTTGCCACATTTTTTACAGCTAAGGTAACCTCCAAAAAGCCATCGTGAATATTTGGAAATTTGGATATCGGCTTCCCGTCTTTTGGGGTCGCTAATAAATGTCCAAATGGCAAATTGTGCCAATCACACGGATGCAATATTACAGGGATAACCACTGCTTGTTTTTGCTCATGCTTTGCAAGCGCAAGTTGCATTTCAACTTCAAAACAGTAATTTGAAGATATAAAGTATGGACTGATGAGTAATAAAATTATATCTGCTGAATCTAAATGCTCACTTATATTTTTAGCAAAGTCATCTCCAGCCTCTATTCGTCTGTCATGCCAAGTATCAAGAATTCCTTGACGCTGTAAAGATGTTAAATGAATTTGTAATTCGTCTCTTAAATCCTCATCTCGATGGGAATACGAAAAAAATAATTTTGCCATTTTGTCACGTTATACTTTTAGCTGTTTTAGAAATGCGATTAAATTACCCTCACTGAAATTTTCCTTGTTTAATCCTCTTTTATTCCAAAGATCAAACACTTCGCTCTCGTATTTATTTGGGGCTCTGCCACCAGTTGCAGTGTGCGGGCAACCTGATGTTGTAAGTGATAAATTTAATTGATCTTCATTTATGATTACTCGAACACAGATTGACAGCCCGTCTCGTTTTCTTCTATTTATTTGTTCATTAATCCAGTGTTCACTAATATTAGATAATTCTCTCTCACTATCTCCGATTATCACCCTGATCATGGTTAATCCTTTAGTAGAAGTTTGAATTATGCAGAAATTGCTATTTAAGAACCCAACGGCGCAGGCGTTGAGCTTCGAGCATCGGAGGGGAAAGATGCGAAGCAATCATTCCCTGAGAAGCGCAGTGGCTCGAACGGCTTGATAGCCAGAGTGTGCAACGCGGCGGCTTGTCAAGCCGTTCGAGCGAAGCTCAACGCTTACGCCGATAGCGCAGAGCCGCGTCAGCGGTTCTGCGCTATCGTAGAGTTCAGCGGAAACCGCGTTTTTTGCGGTTTCCGCTGAAACGTTTTGTTGGCATTTTGCAATTTTGTTAGTTCACACATTCATTCAGAGAGAATATTTTCATATTCATATCCGATTAATTATTCAGTTGAATATTTATTACTTGATTCGTCTAAGAATAATGCCCCCACTGGGGGACCCTTCTCTCGTAAAATCCGTATAATAAACGTAGAGAGAATTGTGATCCTCTGAAATTAAGTACTGATGCCTACCGTAAGTTTTAGAGTCTGTGTATTTGAAATAGCCTTCACCGAGATAAGGGTTGTCTTCTCTGATGACCATTTTCCCTTTCCATTCGCCATCCGAAGAACGACTTCGGACATTCAAGACATTTCCTGAATCTTTAGAAATTATTATTCGTTCACCATCAATTAAGCTCCCAGACTTTGCGCTGAAAGTTTCGAATTCTCCAAAAAGACTGAATATGTTTTTATACTTCCATCTTAACTGACGAAGCCAAAATATTAGGCTTGTAAGAAGGGATGCAACAACACCTGCAAGTATATTTCCGAAAAAAATATTTATATCTGTTGTCATATCATAGTATTTGTATAGTCTTTTCTGCCAACGAGAACATCTGCGGCTTGTCCGCAGAATGTTATTGTTGGAATTAAGTATCGTGTCCCCAGAGTTCTATCCCCAGAATTCCTCGTTCGCTTATTCCGGTCAGGTTGACCCGCTGGTTGGACACCTTCATAATAATTTTCTACCGCATTGTCGGCATATTGGATCATCTCCATCAGGGTAGAGATTGATATTGATTAAATTGTCAGTCATACAATGATCACATGGTAGCCAGCGATCCCTAAGAAATTCTTCAAAGGGGAGCGCTCTGTGCATTAACCGCACAGCGCATGGGTCTATGACACCATATAAATGTGTTGGTCGAGTGGCTGGTGGAACAACCACGGTCCCTACCTGTGCAACTACTCCGCTATTGACCCAACTAGTAATCTTGTTACGAGCACCGTTGGCAGTAATTTTCAGTATGTCATTGGCGACGAAATTAGTTGTAAAAAGCTCCCTCCCCACTCGCTGAAGCTCTTTGAGAGCTGTTTCCCCATAATTTTCTAAGCATATTTTCTCGCTGTGAGCCACGGTCGCTTGATCAACAGCTGCCATCGAAATTTTTCGGGCCTTTGGATCCCGATCGCCTTGAATAGCCAGAATACGCTCACAAAGGCGGATGAGATTCCTAGGTGATCCATTAGCCATTAAGCAAAGATGGTCGTCAATGCCACATGGTACTTCCAGCATACTATCGAAAGTGCCTACTGCCCCTTTGCTGAAATATACCAAGCGTTTAGAAAGCACTTCCGCTAAGCTTTTCCTGTTCCATTTCAATTCGTATTGAGGCACTCGATCAGGGCGAGCATCCAATCTAAAAAATGGTTCAATTTGGTCCCAGAGAAAAAATTTGAACCCGTATCCAGGGAGCCCAAGAAGCTCCAGATCTCGCATTAAAGGCTGAATCAGCTGATAGGTGCTATTAGGGTCATTTCCAGTTTTTTCTGTTTCATCTGGTCGATCCAGTAAAATATAGATGGATTTGAAGCCGATTCTCTTAACTAGCGTTAGCAATGACTCAAGCTGGTATTTATAAGTTTCCCCTAAACGTTTCTCTTCTTGTTTTGCGTCAGGTAAATCGATTTTCTCAAGCTCATAAGCTTTCAAAAGAAAATTGATAACAGATTCCATAAAACCGACATTTTTACGCCAAAACTCTTTAAATTTTTCTGGTAGGCTTTTCAATTCATTCAATAATTCCTGAATGCCATCACCTGTTAGTCCACCCAGGTAAGCGTTAATAAAAATTGCCAATTGCTTCTTTTCCTCTTTTGAAAAGCTTTTCACAACTTCTGGCCATTCGCTGAGATAGGATAGAAACGAAATCAGGACTCGTGTAATGACATTCCTTAAGTGATATTGGAGTGTAATATCGCTAAGTTTTTGCCCAGCACTAAACTCAAAGCGATCATAAGTTACGGCCAAATAACCGGATTGAGAAGATGCTATCTCGACCATCCGTCGTTGTGCAGTCTTTCCAGCGCCACGTGGCGCCAATACGACTGAGGAATTTGGTAATTTAGGGTCTCCAATAATTGATTCAAAATAAGGAGGTGGCACAAAATAAGATTGTAGAGACTCTTCTTCGGCTGCATTTGTTTTCAGGAAAGGATGGGACTCGAAACCGAGTTGCTCATATAACGCCACGTATTGTGTTCTCCTTTTTCATCATTTTTTAACAAGTAATTATGCAGATCTGCATATCATCCCTACTTGCACGAAGTGCGGGTTGTTTCCTTTGCCGACAGACTCGTGCTCTTTACCTTGCCAGCCTGAGAAATTCTTGTAATGTATCAAAATTTCGACGAATAATCTTGAAAAATTTGACATACTCGAATCTTCATTTTTCTGCATATCATTCCAGAATGAAAGGTTATGCAATTTTTGGAGAACTTCCTATGATACAAGTATCTGGCGCAGTGCTGGAACGTTTCGAGGCGCGCCTTGTAGCAAAAAATTTGAGACCTTGAGGTTGCCAGGTCGAACCTAAGCTAATTCCGTTTGTGACTCAACTTGAGGTGTCTACTGTATATACGAATGTCAGATTAAGTGTGGCGGCTTTCTCTCTAACTGTCAGATCCGATCAAGCTTCTACAGATGAATGAATTCCTCCAGGCAAGCTCAGTTGTAAACACTCTCAATTGGTCAGTCACAAAAGGGAGGGATTTCTGGCTTTTCCATGTTTGAACCAGGCAGAATGATCCGAACCTTTTCGACCAGATGATCCGGGTAATAACTTTCTTTCGCTCTGCGCAGCCCGGGAATACCGAGATCCTGTTCCCGATTGACATAGCTAAAACCGCCAAGGTTTTCTCTGGCAAACCACTGATTAATCAATTGGGACAATCCTTGAAACTGAGGCATGGCCTTCTCAAAATGGCAGACCGCAGTTGAGGGATTGAGCGCCTCACCCACAGTAAATGCCTCGATAGTTCCATCAATCCTAATAGCACCGCCGGTGAGAGCAAATTCTGAATAATGGTGCAGGGTTTCTACTATTGCCAGATATTCCCCGCATAAGCCCGGTTCGGTTTTACAATCCCTGGCAGCACACCATCTATCCTGCATCACCAGACATTCGGGAATTATATCCGCAGTAATAATTTCGTAACGGCAGTCGTAAGCAGCCAGACACTGATTTATGTGATTTCTTTTTTTAGTAAAATTCCTGCCGGCGAGGGTGGCAAGATCTTCCCGGCGGTAGACATAGTCACTATTATCCCGGTCCTCGATAAGCATGGCATCAGTCGGCAGGACCACATCTGCAAGTCTTTCCTGCGGAAAACGTTCCACGCCCGCTATCTGGCTGCCATATTCACTGAAAACAGCAGACAGAGATACCGGCCCTACAGGATTTCCCAAGAGCACCCGTCCCATTCCGGTATCGGCAAAAAATATTAATGACTCTCTGAACGTATCTACCCAGATCTGCCGTGTATGGTGCCAGGCATAGAGATTGGTAAAGGTCTGTTCTGAGACCTCAGGGGGAAACCGCGTGAGGTATTCCGTAACCAGCGGCCTGTCATCAAGCGAAAGAGGATGTAGAGTCATTGAATTCCTCCGGAATTGTAGAAAAGTTCAACAATAATGGTAATTTTCATTTCACAAATTATATCTTCCTTTATCATATTCAGCATAAAGAAATTGTGATACAGTTATTTCTAAATGATAGAGGCTTTTGCAGGTCAATAAGCCGAAACCGGAATTCCGGTCATGGCCGTCACCCTTCAGTCAAAATGTTCAAACCCCTTTTTTTGACTTTTACAAGAGGCTCATCCCCATTATGCTGACACTCTATAACCTTACCCAACTCATCTTTCTGATTATTGCTTTCCCCTTCCTGCTGGCCTTGGTTCTGCTGACTCCCAAGTATCGTTTACGAACCTGGAAGCGGCTAGGGTTCGGCCTCAGATCACAGATTAAACACACCAAAAAGGGAGAACGCAAGACCATCTGGATTCATGCCCTCTCCGTGGGAGAAGTGACCTCTGCCCTGCCGCTCATCTCCGGTATCCGGAACCGCTTCCCAGACGCATTTCTGGTCTTTTCCGCCTCAACCAATTCCGGGGCCAAGGTCGCAGAACAGCTCATGGCCGACCACGCTGATCTCCTGATTCCTTTTCCGCTCGATATCCTGCCGGTGACTGCCTATTTTGTAGAACTCATCCGACCTGATCTTTTCATCCTTGTAGAAACCGATTTCTGGCCCAATATTCTGACCTGTCTGCAACGAAATAAAATCCCTGTCATGCTGGTTAATGGCCGAATTTCTCACAAATCCATGGCCTCATATAGGCGCTTTAGCTTTTTCTTCAGGCCCTTGTTTCAAACCTTTCACCACCTCTGCATGCAGACCGAGACCGACCGGGTCCGCATGGTTGATTTTGGAGTAGCTGAAGAACGGGTCCACACCCTTGGCAACCTGAAATTCGACACCCCCCTCATCACGGGCAGCACAAAGTTGCAAGAGGAACCTATGGTCCTGCCTGACGACAGCCTGCTGTTGATCGCCGGTTCGACTCACAAAGGCGAAGAAGATATCATCCTCTCAGCGTATGTCAGGCTGAGAGCAGCATTCCCCAATCTTTTTCTCATTATAGCCCCAAGAGATATCAGCCGGGGCAAAGAGATTCAAGAGCTGGCCAGGACCAAGGGCATCTCCGGCAGCTGTCGCTCCGATAAAAATGCGCACAACCAGAGGCTTCTCGTCCTCGACACCATCGGAGAGCTGGCCGGCTGTTACCGTTTTGCCGACATTGCCTTTGTGGGAGGAAGCCTGCTGCACAAGGGAGGACACAATCCCATTGAGCCTGCAGTCATGGGCGCGCCGGTACTCTTTGGCCCGCACATGGAAGACTTTGCCGAGATTAGCCAGGATCTGCTTACCGTCGGCGGGGCCATAAGGGTCGGTGGTGAAGAGTCCCTTTTTCAGGTCGCCAGTACCTGGCTTTCCGATGTTCAGCTCCGAAAGAAGGCTGGCCTGGCCGCTCTCAAATGCGTGGAAAAACAGCAGGGCGTCATTGAACGCCACCTGCAACTGATCCAAGCAATACTGTGAGCAGGGTATTTTCATTCCTTTCCACCCACCTCCTGCTGGTTGTCACTTTCTTTTTCGCCCTTGGTATCAGTTTTTCCCTGCAGATCGACTTCATACAGGGTCAGATTTTCCTCCTGCCCCTGTTCACAGGTGGCTGCGTTCTCTTCAGCCACCTGCGCAGGCATCCCCAGACGACACTCTTCCTGCTCCTGCCCTTTATCGCCAGTCTCGGCTTTGTCCATGGCACCCTTGCCGGCAGAGAACCGCCACCACCTGATCATATCTTTCAACTGATTCAACAGGAGCAAGAGGCAGTCCTGCTCTGCACCCTGACAAAGATGCCGGGATTTAATGGCGAGAACAGCAGCCTGCTGGTTGCAGTCCACTCTCTGCGCCTGAAAGACCGTACAGATTATATCGCCGCAGGCGGTCTGGTACAACTGAAGCTCAAGGCCCACTGGCCAAAAAACCTGCTGCCAGGCGACCAACTCGCCATCCGTGCCAGACTGGATCGTCCCCACACCTTTCACAATCCCGGCAGTTTTGACTACCCCACCTATCTGGCCAGGCAGGATATTCGCATAACGGGCTGGA
>JAQVER010000083.1 GCA_028697885.1 Desulfocapsaceae bacterium | reverse complement strand
GAGGTAAGTGTGTCTTCGAGTTGGTAATCAGGAGCAGCGGGGAGCCCCATGGCGTTATTGAGAACCACCCTGGCCAACTGCAGGTTGTTTTCCACCTGAATCAGCAGGAGTTTGGCATGGCTGAGATCGACTTCTGCTTTGGTGACATCATATTTGGGTTTTACCCCGGCCTCGAAAAAACCCTTTGCCTGGGCCAGATGCTGCTCAAACTGTTTGACGGTTTCAATGGCGACACCTCTGTTCCGGGCAATCTTCAGTATGTCGTAATAGGCCAGTTTGGCATTGAAGACGGAGCGGTCATCAGCTGCGTTCAGATCGGAACGGGCTGCCTCAAAACTGGTTTTCTGGATTTCGACCTGGGTTTTGGTTTTGCCGAAGTCATAAAGCAATTGACTGCCATTCATGGCGACTGCCAGTTGGTTATAGGCGCTGTCATCGCTTGAACCGTACATCGTACCTCCCGGCGATAAACGGTCATAGCTGGTGCTTCCGTTGATCTGTGGGTAATAGAAGGACTTTGCCTGACCAATCCGGCTCTGGCTGGCATTGACATTTCCCCTGGCGGCAAGGATTGCCGGCTGATTCTGACGGGTGATGGCCACCACTTTGGCAAGGGTGAGAGTCTCTCCTTCCTGAATTGTCAGGGAAGGGGGCGGAGTTGTCTTTGCTTCTGCTGTGACCGGAGATATTGTCTGCGCCTGCAGGGGCTGCTGATGGAATAAAAAGCCGGCAAGACCTGTGGTCAGCATGATGGAGAACATACACAATCTCTTTTTCATGGGTATTCCTTTATTGCTTTGAGAGGAGCCTTGAGTATAACTCATATTTCCAGATTTTCACCTTTCATCTTCATGTGGTCCTGAGCAATCAGCATGTAGATTGAGGGCACCACAAAGAGGGTGAAAATGGTACCGATAACGATGCCGCCGACAAGGACCAGACCGATGGAATTTCGGGCTGCAGCTCCGGCTCCGGTGACCAGGGTCAAGGGAAAGTGGCCGGCGGCCGTGGCGCAACTGGTCATCAGAATGGGGCGCAGGCGGGTCAGCGAGGCCTCACGTACGGCATCAAGCTTGGAATGGCCTTTCTCCTGAAGTTTATTGGAGAATTCAACGATGAGAATGCCGTTTTTTGCCACCAGTCCTACAAGTGTGATCAGACCCACTTGAGAGTAAATGTTCAAGGTGGTGGTCCAGCCATTGGTCCAGAATGGGATATTGGGGTTGGGGATCTTCAGGAACGTGAAGATCATGGCCCCGAACAGGGCCAGAGGTACCGATCCGGCCAGGATGACAAAGGGGTCGCGGAAGCTGTTGAACTGGGCAGCCAGAGCCAGGAAAATCAGCACTACTGCCAGACCAAATGCCGGCAGGAAACGGTTCCCTTCAGTACGTAACTGTCTGGATTCTCCTGTGTAATCAATAGTATATCCCTGGGGGAGGATTTTTGCAGCCTCATCTTCAAGAAATCGCAGGGCCTCATCAAGAGGCACTACGGAGACGCCGCTGATGGTGACGGCGTTCAACTGCTGAAAGCGGTTCATGGAGCGGGCTGTCGTTGAATTGTGGAGAGTGGCGACACTTGACAGGGGCACCAGTTGCCCGTTCGGGCCTGTGATATAGATATTGCGTAATTGTTCGGGGTTGAGACGGTCGCTCCGTTGAATCTGGGGAATAACCTTGTAGCTGCGGCCGGCGATATCAAAGCGATTGACAAAATTTCCGCCAAGCATGGAGCCGATGTCAGCTCCCACCTGCTGCAGATTGAGTCCGAGATCGGCGACCCGGTCGCGGTCAATGATTAGTTCGGACTGGGGTTGATCGACTTTCATGTCAATGAGCGGTGGAAAGGCAAACTTGTGGCTGGCCATGGCCTTCATCTGCAGTTTCTGGGCAAACTCGAGGATCTGTTCCGGTTCTGCGGTCGAGGCCAGGACAAACTCCACCGGGAACTGACCGCCACCGGGCAGGGAAGGAGGGAGGACCGGGAACATGCGCACGCCGGGGATGGCTGCCAGTTTATGCTGGACCTCGGGCAGGACTTGGAAGACGGTTCGTTTTCGTTCCGACCAGGGTTTGAGGACCAACCCCCCAAAACCGGAAGAGGGCATGGTTACCTGGAAGGTAAATTGGGCCTCCGGTTCAGAGAGAAAGACTTGATTGGCCGCTGCCGCATAAAGGCTGGTCTGATCGAGGGTGGAGTTGGCGGCGGCATCGAGGATGCCGAATATTACCCCCTGATCTTCAGTGGGAGCCAGTTCCACCGGCGACATCCTGAACATGGGGATTGCCAGTAGACTGATGACGATCCAGACCAGATAAACTGCCGGTCGGGTTTTCAGGGTCTGATCCAGCAAACGGCTGTAGATGTCCTTGATTCGCTCAAAGCCGCGGTTGATTCGTCCGGCCAGACCATGTTCTGCAAGCCCTGGCTTCAGGAGCTTGGCTGACATCATGGGCGAGAGGGTCAGGGCCACGATTCCGGAGATGGTCACGGTACCGGCCAGGGTAAAGGCGAATTCCCGGAAGAGGGCACCTGTCAGTCCGCCCTGCAGGCCGATGGGGGCATAGACCGCAGCCAGGGTGATGGTCATGGCAATAATTGGCCCCACCAGTTCCCGGGCGGCGACAATGGCGGCATCAAAGGGCTTGAGACCTTTGCGGATATGGCGTTCGACATTTTCGACGACGATAATGGCATCGTCCACCACTAAACCCACAGACAGGACTATGGCGAGCAGGGTCAGCAGATTGATAGTGAATCCGAATACCTGCATGAGAAAGACCCCCCCAATCAAGGAAAGGGGGATGGTGACCACCGGGATAAAGACTGAGCGGAAGGAACCCATAAAGAGGAAGATGATCACCACCACGATGAGCATGGTGTCACCCAGAGTCTTAAGGACCTCGTGGATAGCATTGTTGATGTAGTCGGTGCTGTCATAGGCGACCCGCGCCTGCATGCCGCTGGGCAGGTCTTTCTGGATGGCCGCCATCTCATCTTTGACCAGCTTGATTACATCCAGGGAGTTGGCGTTAGGTAGGGGCCATATGCCAATAAAAACGGCGGTCTTGCCGGAAAAATGGACCTCGGCGTTGTAGTCTTCGGCGCCGAGCACTACGTCGCCAATATCCTCAATGCGGATGGAGGCGCCATCCTGATTGCGGATAACGAGACGCTTGAAATCCTGGATGGAGCTCAGGTTGGTATCAGCGGTGATGTTGACCTGGATCAGAGACCCTTTGGTGCGGCCGAGAGCTGCCAGATAGTTATTGGCGGCCAGGGCTTGCCGTACCTGTACCGGTGTTATGTTGTACGACGCCATACGGTCCGGTTTGAGCCAGATGCGCATGGCAAAGGTGCGGCCACCAAGGATGTCGGCCCGCTGTACCCCGGACAGGGCGGAAAGGCGTGGCTGTATGGCCCGGGTCAGATAATCGGTGATCTCATTCTGCTTCAGGGCATCCGAGGTAAAGCTCAGGTAGGCGGAAGCAAACTGGCTGTCTGCCGATTCAATGTTGATGATCGGCACCTCTGCTTCCGGCGGCAGATCAGCCCGGACCTGATCGACCTTGGAGCTGACTTCAGCCAGGGCCTTGGTGGCGTCATAGTTCAGCTTTAAGCGGACGTTGATGGTGGAGATTCCCTGGGAGCTTTGGGACTGGATATAATCAATGCCGTCGGCGGCGGCAATGGCCCGCTCCAAGGGGGTGGTGATGAATCCCCGCACCAGCTCGGCGTTGGCACCGACATAGACGGTGGTGACCGTTACCGTAGAATTTTCACTACGGGGGTACTGACGGACATTGACGTTTTTTATGGCCTGGAGTCCGGCAATAATGATGACCAGACTGATCACCATGGCAAGGACAGGACGACGGATAAAGATATCAGTAAAATTCATGGCTGGTTAGGTTGAAGGCTGAAGGCTGAAAATTTATGGGCCTGTGAAACCTTCCTCTGTCTGGTATCCCAGCTCAAGGTAAGGGGGACCGGTTTGGAGGTTGCGCAAGAAAACGCTGACCATTCTTTTACTGTCATCTGCCAGTTCCTCCACCCATGACTTTATACAATGTTACCAGATTTATCAAACGGGTCAAACGGGAGTTGATCAGCCCTTGCTGGGCACTATAAAGTGAGCGCTGGGCATCGAGCTCCGTCAGGTAACTGTCAATTCCCTTTTCGTAGCGAACCTGGGAAAGATGAAGGCTCCTGGCGGTGGTGTCGGTGAGTGACTGCTGCGCCGCCACCTGCTCGTCGATCGTCCCTCTTTGGGCCAGGGCGTCAGCCACTTCCCGGAAGGCGCTCTGGATAGTCTTCTCATATCGGGCGACGGCGATATCCCGATCTACCTCCGCCACCTTTAACTGAGCGCTGCGGGCACCGGTATCGAAGATCGGCAGCTCAATTTTCGGTGAGAAGGCCCAGGCACCCGATCCTGACTGGAAGAGTCCGGACAGCTCATCACTGCCGAGGCCGAGGGAGCCGACCAGGGTGATGCGTGGGAAAAACGCCGCCCTGGCCGCGCCGATATTGGCATTGAATCCCTGGAGCAGATTCTCGGCCGCCAGGATATCAGGGCGCTGCAGCAGTACCTCGGACGGCAGGCCGGGGGCAACATCCTTCATGGCGGCCAGGGCGTCGGAGAGCGATTGCGGCAGGAAATCAGCGGGTAGCGGGGAGCCGACCAGCAGGTCGAGCCCGTTTTCGTCCTGGGTCACCAGGGTGGTGTAGCGGGCAATATCGACCCGCGCCGCATCGACACGGGTTTGCGCCTGCTGCAGATCCAGCTCGGATGAAGCGCCCAGCTCAAAGCGGCGCTGCATCAGCTGGCAGGTAGCCTGCTGGGTCTTCAGGGTATCCTGGGCCAGCTTTAATCGCTCGCGATCGGCAGCCAGATTCAGGTAGGTTGTGGCCACTTCGGCCACTAGGCTGATCTGGACCGTCCGCTGCGTCTGCTCCGTAGCGAGATATTGCGCCAGAGCCTGATCCTTTAGGCTTTGGATGCGGCCGAACAGGTCAAGTTCGTAAGAACTGACCCCCAGCCCGACGTTGTATTGATGAGTGGTCTCAGCCTGGCCGTTCTTGCCAAGGGTCTCCGGGATGCGCTGGCCGCTGCCGCCGGCGGTGGCGTTGACTGCAGGAAACAGATCGGCCCGCTGGATCCGGTACTGGGCCTGTGACCGCTCGATATTGAGGGCGGCGATACGCAGGTCACGGTTATTTTCGAGGGCGAGGGCGATCACCTTCTGCAACGGCCCATCGATGAAGAACTCCTGCCACGGAAGATCAACCGCTTTGGTGTCGGAGGGGGAACTGTTCCGCTCCTGATAGGCCGGGCCGCTTGGCCAGTTGGTCGGGACAGGTGCTTGCGGCCGGGTGTATTCGGGGGCCATGGTGCAACTGACAAGGCCGAAGAAGGCGCCAAGGGCAAGGAGCATCGCGAATGTTGTGATTGCTTTCATCTCTTTCATGTCAATTCACCTCCAGGGAGTTGCTGGAGACGGCAGTTTCTGCCGGGGGCAGTGATTGTTTTCTTGTCACCAGTTTTGAGATGAGGACAAAGAAAAAGGGGATGAATATCAGATCGATGAAGGTCGCCGAGAGCAGTCCGCCGGTGACGGCGGTGCCGATGGCGTTCTGGGCCGCGGCTCCGGCGCCGCGGGTCAGGGCCAGCGGTAAGGTTCCGAAGAAGAAGGCCAGCGAGGTCATGATGACCGGGCGCAGCCGGATCTTTACCGCCGCCAGGGTGGCCTCAACCACTTCATGGCCCTGCCGCATCTGTTCCTTGATGAACTGGATGATCAGGATGGCGTTTTTGGTGGAAAGCCCGACGGTGGTGAGCAGACCGATCTGGAGGTAGATGTCGTTGGGGAGCATCCGCAGCGTCACCGCGGTCACCGCCCCCACCAGACCCAGCGGCAGCATCAACAGATTGACAAAGGGGATAGTCCAACTCTCGTACAGGGCCGCCACACTCAGGAAAACGACCAGCAGCGAGATGGCGTACAGGGCTGGTGCCTGCTTGCCTGCTTGTTTTTCCTCGTAGGAAAGACCGGTCCACTCGTAACCGATTCCAGCCGGCAGTTTGGCCGCCATCTTCTCCATCTCGGTCATCGCCTCGCCGGTGCTCACGCCCGGGGCTGCCTGACCCATGATCTCCATCGAGGGAATACCGTTATAGCGTTCCAGACGTGGCGAACCGTACTGCCAGTGGGCGCTGGCAAAGGCTGAAAACGGCGCCATCTCGCCCTTGCTGTTGCGGACATACCATTGGTTCATGTCTTCGGGCAGCATCCGGTATTTGGCCTCGGCCTGGAGATAGACCTTCTTGACCCGGCCATTCTGGATAAAGTCGTTGATGTAGGAACTGCCCCAGGCGGTGGCCAGGATAGTATTGATGTCGGCCGGGGAGATCCCCAAAGCGCCGGCCCGCACATCATCGATGTCGAGCTTGAACTGGGGTGAGTCATCCTGGCCGTTGGGACGGACGGCAATCAGCTTGGGATTTTTCATGGCCATCCCCAATAACTGGTTGCGCGCTTCCATCAGCTTATCATGTCCCAGACCGCCACGGTCCTGTAACTGGAGGTCAAAGCCGTTGGCCTGCCCCAGCTCAATCACTGCCGGCGGGGAAAAGGCAAAGGCCATGCCGTCTTTGATCTTGGAAAAGGCGCCCATGGCGCGTTTGGCAACGGCCGGGGCCTTCAGGTCAGGAGACTTGCGCAGACTCCAGTCCTTGAGTTTGACAAAGGCCAGCCCCATGTTCTGGCCGCGGCCGGCAAAGCTGAACCCGGCGACGGTGATGATGGTATCCACGGTTTTGGTTTCCTGTTCCATGAAATGTTTTTCAATCTGCCGTATCACCTTGATGGTTCGTTCCTGGGTCGCTCCGGCGGGCAGTTGCACCTGGCAGATGATGAACCCTTGATCTTCATCGGGCAGGAAGGCAGTGGGAAGACGCAGAAAGAAAAAGACCATGGCGGCGACAATGGTGCCATAGACCACCAGGTAGCGCACCGGTTTACCGAATGAACGGCCGACAATCCTTTCATACTGCCCCCGGGCGCGGTCGAACATTTTGTTGAACCAGCGAAAAAATCGACAAAAACAGCCGCATTCACCCGGTTCATGTCCCTTGGCAATGGGTTTGAGCAGCGTGGCGCACAGGGCCGGGGTCAGGATCATGGCCACCAGCACCGACAGGATCATGGCGGAGATGATGGTGACCGAGAACTGCCGGTAGATGACGCCGGTGGAACCGCCAAAGAAGGCCATCGGCAGAAAGACCGCCGTCAGCACGGTGGCGATGCCCCAAAGGGCGCTGGTGATCTGGCCCATGGATTTGATGGTGGCCTCTTTGGGGGGTAGCCCCTCCTCGGACATGATCCGTTCGACGTTCTCGACGACGACGATGGCGTCATCGACCAGCAGGCCGATGACAATAACCAGGGCGAACATGGTCAGCGTATTGATCGAAAAGCCAACGGCCGACAGCACCCCGAGGGTTCCGAGGAGCACGACCGGCACGGCGATGGTGGGGATCAAGGTGGCCCGGAAGTTCTGGAGGAAGAGAAACATGATGATGAAGACCAGGCAGACTGCCTCCAACAGGGTCTGGACCACCTCTTCGATGGAGATCTTGACAAAGGGGGTGGTGTCAAAGGGGTAGACCACTTTCATGCTGGAGGGAAAGAATTTTTCCAGCTCCGCCATCTTGGCCTTAACCCGATCGCCTGTTTCCAAGGCGTTGGCACCGGCAGCCAGCCGGATGGCCATTCCGGCCACCGGCTTTCCCTTGTAGAAGGACTGGATCTCGTAGTTTTCAGTGCCTATCCTGCTTTCGGCCACATCCTTGAGTCTGACGGTGGAGCCGTCGCTGTTGGTCCGCAGGATGATGGCATCGAACTGCTCCGGGGTCTGCAGCAGGGTACGGGCAGTGATGGTGGCGTTGAGTTGCTGGCCGGCTACGGCTGGGGTACCGCCGAACTGACCGGCGGAGATCTGGGCGTTCTGCGCCTGCAGCGCCGTAATGACGTCGTTTACTGTCAAGTGGAAGTTATTCAGCTTGGCTGGGTTGAGCCAGATCCGCATGGCATTCTGGGAACCGAACAACTGTAATTCCCCGACGCCTTCCAGGCGGCTGATGATATCCTGGAGGTTGGAGACCATATAGTCGGCCAGGGCATTGCGGTCCATGGAGCCGTCTTCCGATACCAGCCCGAAGATCAGCAGGAAGTTCCTTGTGGATTTGACCACCGAAATCCCCAGCCGCTGCACGATTTGGGGCAGGAGCGGGGTGGCCAGCTGCAGCTTGTTCTGCACCTGAACCTGGGCGATGTTTGGGTCGGTGCCGGCCTTGAAGGTCATATTGATGGCTACTGCCCCGGCCGAGTCGCTGGTGGAAGACATATAGATCAGGTTATCGATGCCGTTCAGCTTCTGTTCGATGACCTGAGTGACCGTATCCTGCACGGTCTGGGCGGAGGCACCCGGATAGATGGCATTGATGGTGATCTGGGGCGGTGCAATCGGAGGATACTGGGAGACCGGCAGGGTCTTTAGCGCCAGGAGACCGGCCAGCATAACCATGATGGCGATGACCCAGGCAAAGATGGGACGATTGATAAAAAACCTTGGCATGGAAGGGCTCCTTTACTTTTGAACGGCTGCAGGTGGGTTGGCTTTGCTGCCGAACGGCACCGCCTTGACCGGAGTTCCCGGCCGCGCTTTCTGGATTCCTTCGACGATGACCCGATCGCCTGCCTGCAGCCCTTCACTCACCAGCCAGTTGTCGCCAATCGTCCGGGAGACTTTGATGACCCGGGGTTCCACTTTTTCTTCCGCGCCGACTACCATGACCATGGCATTGCCGGCGGGATTGCGGGTGACGCCGCGCTGCGGCACCAGGATCGCATCTTCCTTCGTTCCCTCTTCGAGCAGGGCGCGGACAAACATACCGCTGAGCAGTAATTGGTCGGGATTAGGAAAGAGCGCCCGCAGGGTGACCGAGCCGGTTTGCTGCTCCACCGTCACTTCGCTGAATTTCAGGGTCCCCTCCTGCGGATAGTTGCTGCCGTCTTCCAGCAGTAGCTTGACTTTGGCCTGATTGGCATGCTTGCCTTTGATCCCGCCATTGGTATGACTGCGCTTCAGGCGGAGGAGGTCGGCGCTGGATTGGGTCAGGTCCACGTAGATGGGATCGAGTTGCTGGATCGTGGCCATCGCCGCTGTCTGGCTGGCCGTGACCAGTGCTCCATCGGTCACGGTCGAGCGGCCGATCCATCCGGATATGGGAGCCTTGACGCTGGTGTAGTCCAAGTTGATGCGAGTGGCATCGACGGCCGCCTTATTGGCTGCCACTTCGGCTTCAGCTTGCTTGAGCATGGCGCTGGTATCATCAAAATCCTGTCGGCTTACGGCATTGATGGTGATCAATTCCTGAAAGCGTTCCGCCTTCAGCCGGGCCGGAATAAGATTGGCCTCGGCCCTGGCCAGGGCGGCCTTGGCGCTGGCGTAGGTGGCCTGGTAGGTGGCAGGATCAATTTGATACAACACCTGCCCTGCCTTCACCTCAGAGCCTTCGGTAAACAACCTTTTTTTGATAATTCCACCCACCTGGGGCCGGACCTCGGCAATCATGTAGGGCGATGTCCGGCCCGCCAGCTCCATGGTCAAGGTGACCGGTGCAGTAGTCACGGTTATGACTCCCACCTCGGGGGTACCGGCCATCGGCGGGCCTCCCTTAGAAGATTGTTGCTTGCAACCCGTCATTAAAAGCATGCCGGCCAGAATTCCAATCAGGGCGATCAGTTTGACGTTGTAGGTGGTGTTCATCAATATATTCCTCAATAAGGTTAACTGATTTTCTTGCTTGATAACGCAGGCTCTGCAGGCTGTTTAGGCGAGAGCCGAAAAAGAAGTTACTCGCTGAAATCTGGAACGAAAGTACCTCTCGAAGAGGGTTCAGCAGGTCTGTGCCTGTGACCCCTGTCGATGTTTCCCGTTTTACTATTCTTTCATCAGGCCTTGAGTCGGTTGCGTGAATACCGTGGCCTTCTCAGGGGAACTCGAAAACGGTTTAAAGCATAGAGCTTCCTGAACATGAAAGAGCAATTTCTTGACAGGTTAATTATTTTCCGGTTTGGGTTTGAGCTCAAAGGCAGGTGCTTGACTGTTGTCGATCACCACAGCCTGGCCATTCCGTAGTTTGAAAACTCCAATACTGGCCACGGTTTCTCCTCCCTGTAGACCAGAGAGAATAGACACAAAATCACCGCGTTTTTCACCGATACGAACAAACTGTTGACGCAATACCTTGATGTTCTTGCCACTTTTTTCATCTTTCTTTTCTTCCACTACAAAGACCGAATCACTGTAAGGGGCATAGAGAACAGCAGTGTCGGGAATGGTGAAAACTTTTTCTTGTTCCGGTAACACTATGGAGGCATTGACAAACATTCCGGGACGGAGGACCTCATTCTTGTTGGCGACTGTCGCCTGGACTTGGATGTTGCGGGTCTGGGGGTTCACCTGAGGAGCAATGGCTGTAATCTTGCCGCTAATCTGTTCTTTGTCGATTCCGTCAACGTTAATGCGTACCACCATCCCCTTTGTGATCCTGCTCAACTCCTGCTGAGGCAGCGTGAAATTAACAAAGATCGGATCAAGAACCTGCAGGGAGACGATTTCCTGACCTTCTTTCAGAAACTGGCCAAGATTGATTTGGCGGATGCCCAGTCTGCCGGAAAATGGGGCCTTGATATTTTTCTTCTGGATGATGGCCTGGATGTTTTCGGTCTGGGCCTCGGCCTCTTTGAAACTTGCTTTGGCATTGTCAAATTCGGACTGGGAAATAAGACCCTTGTCGGCCAGTTCGGCCAGACGACGCAGATTGGTGCGGGCTAAATTTCTGCTGCTTTCCATGGCCCGCAACTGGGCCTCTTCAGCACTGGTGTCCAGTTGGGCCAGCAGTGTCCCTTTTTCGACAAAATCACCAGGGGTAAAGGAGATCGCCACTACCTTGCCCGGTTGTTCAGCGGCCACGGTTACTCCTTGGACGGCATCGAGGGAGGCGACCGCCGAGAGAACAGACTCCCAGGATTGCTGCTGTACCGGTGCGGTGGAGATAGTTTCCGGTGATTCGACCCTCTTGCTGCCGACTTCCATCATGTGACGGATCTGCAGGACTTTGATGCCGGCCAGGGAACCACCAATGATGATAAGTGCAAGGATAGTGAGGAGAATACGCTTTTTCATGGCTTTTCTTCAGATGAAAGGGAGGATGGAGTGACGACGGGCTGCCGGTTGGGGCCTGTCTTTTGTTGTATTGCATCCCAGCAGGCAGCCAGAGTATTGTTGATAGTCGCTTCGTCTAGTTGAATAAGGCCAGCGATGCTGTCCTTGACCAGAAAGATAATGGGGCCGATGGCAAGGGCAATGAGTGCAGCCAGCGGCAGTTCCTTGATGACCTGTTGGGCCTGACCTGCGGCAAATACCTGCTCCAGCGGCAAAGCTTGACCGGTGTCTCCGCAATTACAGAAGAGCTTTTCCCGGCGCAGGCTGGTGCCGTAGGGTGAATTGTAGAATTGTTCTATGAATTTGAACTCGTACGGATTTTGTATTCCATACAGAAATATTCCCCGGCAGAGATGAATGAAACGGTCGCGTATGGCTTGGTTGGCATCATATCCGTGCAGGAGGGTTTGTTTGAAATCGCAGTTTACCTGCGTGAATATCTCGAGGACCAGGGTGTCTTTGTCCTTGAAATATCGATAAATGGTACCCGCGCCGACTCCGGCCTCCTGGGCAATCATGGAGATGGGTGTGCCATGGAAGCCATACTCGGAGATGAGTTTGATGGTGGCATGGATTATGAGCTCCCGTTTGCTGCCGGTCTCTGTCTGAGTGGGAGATGTTTTTGTGGAATGAATGTTCATTCCGCTTGAATATCCTGTTTCCTGGTGGGCGTCAAGGGGAAAATGAGCAGGGTTTATTCGAGAGGGGTGACAGGTAGATCTTTACTTTTGACATTCATCCATTTCTACGGCATGGTAACACCATGATAAAGCTTCCCATCCATGAGATCCTGCCGCAACTGCTGGTCCAGCTGGCCAGCCGCGAGGCGGTAATTGTCAGCGCTCCGCCCGGTTCGGGCAAGACCACGGTAGTGCCCCTGGCCCTGCTCGCTGAACCCTGGCTGGCGGGTAAAACCATCTTGATGCTTGAGCCGCGCCGGCTTGCAGCCCGGTTGGCCGCCGCCTTCATGGCCCGGCAACTGAGTGAAGAGGTTGGCCAGACCGTGGGCTACCGCGTTCGTTTTGAATCAAAGGTCTCAGAATCAACCAAGGTTCAGGTGATTACCGAAGGGGTGTTTACCCGCCGTCTGCAGGATGATCCTGAGCTTTCCGGGGTGGGGCTGGTGATCTTTGATGAGTTCCACGAGCGCAGCCTGCAGGCTGATCTGGCCCTGGCCCTCTGCCTGGATGTGATGGGCGGTTTGCGGGAGGATCTCAAGATCCTGATTATGTCCGCTACCCTGGACACTGGGGCCGTCAGCCGACTACTTGATGATGCCCCGGTGGTTAAGGGGGCGGGGCAAACGTATCCCGTGGGGGTGGAATACTGTCGGGCCGGGCAATTGCTCCATAATTATCCCCTTGAGATTGCAAAACAAGTGGCCGCAGCTATTCATCTGGCCCTGGCTGAGCAGCCGGGCGATATCCTGGCCTTTCTCCCCGGTGCCGCGGAGATCCGTCATACCCAGGCGTTGTTGACTGCTGCCCTGTCGCCAACGCAGATCGTCATTCATCCCCTGTACGGTGATCTGAGCCTTGCCGCTCAGACTGCTGCGGTGCAACCGGACCGGGAAGGCAGGCGGCGCATCATTCTGGCCACGCCCATAGCTGAAACCAGCATCACCATCGAAGGCATCCATACTGTGGTGGACAGCGGCTGGAAACGGAGCCCGCAGTTTGACCCCAACAGCGGCCTGAGCCGTTTGATCACTCAGCGCATATCCAAGGCTTCAGCCATCCAGCGTGCCGGTCGGGCCGGACGTCTTGGTCCGGGGCACTGTTATCGTTTGTGGAGCATGGGTGAGGAGCACGGTCTCAGGCCTTTTGACTCGCCGGAGATCTTGACCGCCGACCTGAGTCAATTGGTTCTGGACCTGGCCCGCTGGGGAGTGCATGACCCTGACGGACTGCGCTGGCTTGATCCGCCACCAGCAGGTCATTTCGCCCAGGCCCAGTCGCTTCTGCTGGCTCTTGGAGCTCTGGACCGCCAAGGCCATATCACCCTTTCCGGTCGGAAAATGGCAGAGCTGCCAGTGCACCCACGCCTAGGGCTGATGCTGCTTGCCGCGACCACATATAACACAATTGGATTGGCCTGCGACCTTGCCGCTCTGCTTTCTGAACGGGATATTATCAAGGGGCGTGATCGCTCCGCGGATATTGAAGACCGGCTCCATGCTCTGGCGGTCTTTCGCAGGGATGGCTCGGCAGCAGCAAGGTCTTTGGATGTGGATACCGATGTCTGCCGCAGGGTGAGCCAGACCAGCAGGCAACTGCGGGAGCATTTACCCAAAACCGCCAGGAATAAGACGGAGGCTAGGGCAGAGCTCACCACGACTGCGGGTGAACTCCTGGCCTTGGCCTTCCCGGACCGGATCGCCCAACAAAGAGTTGAAGGCAGGGGACACTACAAGCTGAGCTCCGGACGTGGAGCGCTTCTCCCTGCCCATGATCGCCTGGCTGCCCACCAATATCTGGCGGTGGCTGAACTGGATGCGGGTCGAGTTGAGGGCCGTATTTTTCTTGCCGCCCCTCTGACCAAAGACTCTCTGCTGACCCTTTTCTCCACTCGGCTGCAACGAGAGGAGAAGGTGACCTGGGAAGAACAGAGCGGTATGGTGACGGCCCAGCGTCTCTTGCGACTGGATGAGCTGATTCTGAAAACAAGTCCTCTGGCAAAGCCGTCGTCCGAGGCAGTCCTGGCCGCCCTGTTGTCCGGTATTCGCAGCCGTGGCCTTGCAACGCTGGCTTGGAGCGACAAGGCAAGGGACTTGCAGGCACGGTTGGAGTGTCTGCGGATCTGGCAGCCGGCAGCGGACTGGCCGGATGTCTCCGATACCTGCCTGCTTGAAAATCTTCACCTGTGGCTGGCCCCCTATCTCGCCGGGGTGCGGAGCGCGGAACAGCTCAGAAGACTCGACCTCTTTGCCATCCTCAGCGGAATGCTCCACTGGCAGCAGCAGAGCCAATTGGACCGGAAGGCTCCCACCCACCTTGAGGTTCCCAGCGGTTCCAGGGTACGGTTGCGCTATACCCCGGGCGAACCCCCGGTGCTGGCGGTGCGCCTCCAGGAGATGTTCGGGCTGGCCGACACGCCGAAGATCTGCAATAACACAGTGCCGGTACTGCTCCATCTGCTCTCTCCGGCCCAGCGTCCCATGCAGATCACCCAGGACCTGCGCGGCTTCTGGGAGGGTGCCTATCATGAGGTGAAAAAGGAGCTCAGGGGCCGCTATCCCAAACATTACTGGCCTGATGATCCCTGGCTGGCCCAGCCCACCCGCCGGGTTAAACCCAGAAAATAGGTGGATCCTGGAAAATGTACACTGCACCATGTGAAGCAGCGCCCTTTCTAACTCAACTATGCTCTTTGCCCTCGCGCGGAGGCGCAGAGACGCTGAGAAGGACCAAAAAAGATTTCCTCTGCGTCTCTGCACCTTTGCGTGAAAACTTCGTGCGATTCCTGTTTTTCGTGATAGAGTAATTTCGTGAAAAAAATTGAAAAGGAGCAATTCATGGAGCTTGATGTTCTGGTAATAGGCATATTGCGTGGGGTTGAGGGTGAATTCTTTGGCGAGGTCATGCAAGTCT
Organism: Desulfocapsaceae bacterium; assembly: GCA_028697885.1. Lineage (GTDB taxonomy): Bacteria > Desulfobacterota > Desulfobulbia > Desulfobulbales > Desulfocapsaceae > UBA2270. Next base: position 789 of record JAQVER010000083.1, on the reverse strand, counting down.
CCTTTGCTGCCGGGCTTCAAGCTATGGAAATTACCATGAACACACCAGGCGCCGAGGACATTGTCCGTAGATATCGCCCCGGTGTGCCCGTTGGCAGGCTATTGGGCATGGGTACAATTCGCAATCTCGATGAAGCCAGGCGGGCCGTGGCGGCAGGGGCCATGTTTCTGGTGACCCCTAACCTTGACACCATGGTGATAGATTATGCCAAGGCAGAGGGCATTCCCATTGTCACCGGGGCGTTGACCCCCACCGAGGTGTATGCCGCCTGGTCCGCCGGGGCGGACCTGGTCAAAGTATTTCCCTGTGGTGCCATGGGCGGCCCTCAGTACATTAAAGACCTTTTGGGTCCTTTTGATCATCTCCGGCTTGCAGCCGTCGGCGGAGTCAGCAGCGCCAATCTCCATGAATATTTTGGGGCAGGCGCCGCGGCGGTGGGGGTCTCCTCCAGCCTCTTCGGTGGCCAGGCGCTACGGGAGAAGAATCTTGAGCTGATCGGGCAAAACGTAAAAAAATTCATTGACCATTGCCGCGACGCTAAAGATCGGGTATGATCCCGCATTTTTAGCGCTAAATTTACGTCTTTTTTAAGGAGACTTTCCTATGTTCAGACCGGAAATAAAAGTTATTGACTGTACTGTCCGCGACGGCGGCTTAATGAATAAATGGCAGTTTGACGACGCCTTTGTCAAACAGGTGTACCATGCCCTTGCCGAAGCAGGGGTCGATTACATGGAGATCGGCTACCTCAGCTCCGAATCCGCCTTTGACCGCAATGTGGTCGGTCCT